>NZ_JBSWSN010000002.1:0-277669 GCF_054095935.1 Candidatus Nitrosopumilus sp. bin_32a
ACAATAGATTCACAATACACATTCCCAGATACTGACGGTGACGGTATTGAAGATAGATGGGATTCATGTATTGATGAGCCAGAAAATTATAATAATTATTTAGACCATG
The DNA here is from genome assembly GCF_054095935.1 of Candidatus Nitrosopumilus sp. bin_32a. Classification (NCBI taxonomy): domain Archaea; kingdom Thermoproteati; phylum Nitrososphaerota; class Nitrososphaeria; order Nitrosopumilales; family Nitrosopumilaceae; genus Nitrosopumilus; species Candidatus Nitrosopumilus sp. bin_32a. The sequence goes on from NZ_JBSWSN010000002.1 coordinate 110, forward strand.
ACGGCTGCCCTGATGTTCCTGGAACATCAGCCGGTGATATGCTTGATGCTGATTTTGATGGTATTGCAGATTATTTAGATCAATGTCCAACTTTAGCTGAAAGATACAATAAATTCCAAGATGAAGATGGCTGTCCAGATAGTATTGATTATAAAAGAATTGGTGATTCTGATGGCGATGGAATTTATGATGATTTAGATCAATGTCCTCTTGCAAAAGAGACTTACAATAAATTCCTAGACCATGACGGCTGTCCTGATTATATTGCAGACAACAAATTCACATCTGATTCTGACGGTGACGGCATTCCGGATATTTTAGATTCATGTCCAAACCAACCGGAAACATATAATGGATTCCAAGATGCTGACGGCTGCCCTGATAGTAATGATTCACAATTGGATTCTGATTATGATGGAATTGTTGATACATTAGATGCATGCCCACTAGAACCTGAAACTTACAACAGATATCTTGATTTAGATGGATGTCCTGACAGTGCTACTACAATAGATTCACAATACACATTCCCAGATACTGACGGTGACGGTATTGAAGATAGATGGGATTCATGTATTGATGAGCCAGAAAATTATAATAATTATTTAGACCATGACGGCTGCCCTGATGTTCTAGGTGCAGACTCCACTACACCTACATATGCTGATTCTGACGGTGATGGATATCCAGATGTTTTAGACTCATGCCCAACAAGCCCTGAAACATGGAACAAATATCTAGATTGGGACGGTTGTCCTGATACTGCCCCAGAGCAACAAAGGTTTGTCCACGATGATGACTTAGATGGTATAATCAACGATGAAGATCTTTGCCCTCTTGATCCTGAGGATTATGACGGTGATAGAGATCTAGACGGTTGTCCTGATCCATAATCTTCCTATTTCACTTTCTAAGAAGAACAACTCCAACGTGAGACTTAATAATTGCTTGATAATAGTCCAGTAATATAGAATGAAAAAACAATATCTTTTAGGATTTTTACTTTTACTAACATCAACAATTGGCATGATGCCAAACAGTGTATTTGCTAATGAGGCAATAGATTCTGACGGTGACGGGGTTCCAAATAACCTTGATTTTTGCCCTCATCTTTTAGAAGACTATGATCCACAATATGGTGACAATATTGACGGTTGTCCAGCTGATTTTGTTCCATGGTATGATGCCGATTATGATGGTATTCAAGATCATATTGATAATTGCCCTACCGTAAAAGAGACTTACAATAAATTCCAAGATACTGATGGCTGTCCAGATTTATCTCCTGTAACTCCTCAAGGTATTTCTGATTCTGACGGAGACGGTTTTCCTGATTTTATGGATTCATGTCCTACCCGACCAGAAACATTCAATGGTATTGATGATACTGATGGCTGTCCTGATGATGCTTTTAGTTTGAGAGATTCTGATAGAGATGGAATTTCTGATAATTTAGATGCATGTATCCTAGAATCTGAGACTTACAATTTTTACTTGGATGAAGACGGCTGTCCTGATAGCGTTGATGCATTAGATTCAAAATATACATTCCCAGATTCTGATGGTGATGGTATTGATGATAGATGGGATCAGTGTTTGAACGAACCTGAAAATTATAATGGATATCTAGATTGGGACGGTTGTACTGATATATTTGGTTCAGCTTCTAATGGGTTAATTGATTCAGATTATGATAGTATTCTTGATTCAGTTGATGCATGTCCCTTAGAGCGTGAAAATTTTAACAAATTCCAAGACGAAGACGGTTGTCCAGATGAAATTGAATTTACAATTTCGGGTGATTCTGACGGTGATGGAATTTTGAATCAATTTGATGCATGTCCATATTATAAAGAAACTTACAATCAATACCTTGACAGTGATGGTTGTCCAGATTTTATTGCAGACAACAAATACACATCTGATTCTGACGGTGACGGCATTCCAGATATTTTGGATTCATGTCCAAACCAACCGGAAACATATAATGGATTCCAAGATGCTGACGGCTGCCCTGATAGTAATGATTCAACATTGGATTCTGATATGGATGGAATTCTAAACATCAATGATGCATGTCCATTAGAACCTGAAACTTACAACTTTTTTAAAGACGGTGACGGTTGCCCAGATTCAAATGACTCCATTATACCTTCATATCTTTTTCCAGACATTGACGGTGATGGAATAGATGATAGATGGGATGCATGTGTTGATGAACCTGAAAATTATAACGGGTATCTAGATTCAGACGGTTGCCCAGATATTCCTGGATTCTCAAAATCTGCATTATCTGATCTTGATTATGATGATATACCTGACATTTATGATGAATGTCCAACAATTGCTGAAAGATACAACGGCTTCCAAGATGAAGACGGTTGTCCCGATACAATAGCATATGATTCATTTGGGGATTCTGACTTTGATGGAATTACTGATAATGTAGATCAATGTCCTAATTCTAGAGAAACTTACAATAGATATCTTGATTCAGACGGCTGTCCAGATCAAATTCCTGATAATCGACGTACTGCTGATTCTGACGGTGATGGAATTCCCGATTACTTAGATTCATGTCCTGCTCAACCTGAAACGTTTAATCAATTCCAAGATTCAGACGGCTGTCCTGACAAATTTACATTTACACTTGATTCTGACCAAGATGGTATTGTAGATGTATCTGATGCATGTCCACTAGAACCTGAAACTTATAATTTCTATCAAGATGAAGACGGCTGCCCTGATTCAGCTGGTTCTGTAGTTCCATCATATAGTTTTGCTGATTCTGACGGTGATGGCATTGATGACAGATGGGATTCATGTCTTGATCAACAAGAGAACTTTAATGGTTATCTTGACTGGGATGGCTGTCCAGATATTCTAGCTGCAGAGTCTACAACACCAACTAGACCAGATTCTGACGGTGATGGATATTATGATGCAATTGATTCCTGTCCAACAAGCCCAGAAACTTGGAACAAGTATAATGATCATGACGGTTGTCCTGATACTGCCCCAGAGCAACAAAGGTTTGTCCACGATGATGACTTAGATGGTATAATCAACGATGAAGATCTTTGCCCTCTTGATCCTGAGGATTATGACGGCGATAGGGATCTAGACGGTTGCCCAGATAATTAAAAGAATTCATCTGCGTAAATATTTGAATGATAAATATATTCAGTTTGTAAAGTTTGAATATGCTTCCAAAATTTTCAAGTAGGGCCTTTTTAGCACCCATGGCCGGAGTGAGTGATCCTGCACTTCGTTTACAATGTAAAAAAATGGGTGCTGGATTAGTAGTTACAGAATTTACAAATATTCATAGTATTATTGCAAAAGAAAGTCAACTTAAAGAAAAAATGAAAACCATTCAGGAATTCATTGAATATTCTGATGAAGAGCGCCCTCTCTCAATTCAATTATTCGGATCTGATCTTTCTGCTTTAGAAAAAGCTGCAAAAATTGTAGAACCTTATTTTGATATGATTGATTATAACATGGGTTGCCCTGCACCCCATATTACACAACAAATGGCAGGAGGTGCATTGCTACAAGAAGTTAATCTTACTCAGCAAATTTTTAGCACACTTGTAAACGCTGTAAAAAAACCGGTCACATTAAAAATTCGCTCAGGAGTTACTAATGCTAGTAAATTTCTTTTTCGAGATATTGCAGAAATTGCCGAAGATGAAGGTATTCAAATGATTACACTTCATCCAAGAACTGTTAGTCAAGGATATTCTGGAACTGCTGATTGGGATTTAATTAAAGAACTAAAAGAAATTTCTAGTATTCCAATTGTTGGGAATGGTGATATTACTACTCCTGAGGATGCTAAAACTATGATGGATAATACTGATTGCGATTATGTGATGATTGGTAGAGGTGCAATGGGCAATCCATTCTTGTTTGAACAAATTAACGATTATTTAAAAACAAATTCTTACAAGGAATACTCATTCAAAGATAGGTTAGATTCTTTTTTTGAATATCTCCATCTCACAAATAAATATAAAATAAAATTTGCAAATATCAAGGGCCAAGCCATGAGATTTACTAAGGGCATGAAAGGTGGATCTAAATTGCGTTCTAAAATTACTATTTCAAAAAATATTGAAGAACTTGAAAAAATTATGAATGATGCATATTTTTAACTTGGAAGTCTTTTAAATTATCTAGAAATTCCTTAACATTTGTTTACAATATTGCCCAATTTAATATTAAATTTTAATACAAATTGGATTATTCTTATATAATTCAATAATACATTTTATGTATGAAAATAGGAGTTGAATCATAATTGGCAACAGCTTATGTTCTCATAAACTGTGAGCTAGGTTCTGAAGAATCTGTTATTTCAGAACTAAAATCTATTGAAGGTGTTGTTGAAGTACATGGCACCTTTGGTGCATATGATATTTTGGCTAAAGTGGAATCAAGTCAAGTGGAGGCCTTGAGAGAGACAATCACCTGGAAAATTAGGAAAATTCCAAAAATTAGATCAACACTAACTTTAATGGGAATTGAAGGTCAACAATAAGATTCAAATTTTTTTGCTTTTATACTCAAACTGCAATACTAAACCATCCCTTCAAAAACATGTCCCCCAAAGGGATGCCGCCCTGAGAGGAGTTGTTATCCTCTCAGCAGTTTAATTATTACTAATTCATGTATTGTATAACTTTGATAAAAGAAAATGATTAGAGGGCTTCAGAACCACTCTTTTTAGATGCAATATTTAGAACACTTTCAACATTAGTTGTGGTAATAATTCCATCTCCACCTTTTCCTGTAAAAGCTGCATCTGCAATTGCTGAAGATACTTTTTCCACGTCAGAATCATTTACAACTGTACTAACAGTTGCAACTTGATTGAATTCTGCAGTAATTGTACCTGTTCCTCTTCCAGATCTCATTTCTTGTCTGGCTCCAGAACCCCTACCTTTACCTTCAAGAATGGTGTATCCTCCAACAATATCATTTATTGCTTCAGTCACTGCCCCGATTTTAGTTGCTTGAACTGTTGCCTCAATTCGTTTCATTTGAATTCTTTTTTTTGTATTGTTTAAAAAAGATCATATGTTTTTATTCAAATTTTATGATACTATGGACTCTAGTGGGTTATGTCATAATCCTCTGACCTTTTTAGTATCTGAAAAAAATAAAATTATGAAAAGTGATGAAAAAAGGTCTCATAGACTCAATTATCTTTTGAAGTGCTATTTGCTAAATCCTAAAGAAGTTGATCTTTATCAAAGAGCAAAGCAAATGGGGGTTACTGATTCGACTGCTAAGGATTACATTAGAACAGTCATAATACAAGCCCAAAAAGTCTATGCAAAATAGCTATCTGACATATATTCATAAATAATCAATTTGAGAGAAAATACACATGACAGATCTACTGTTAGATGATGTAAAAGCTCTTTTGGATAAGGATTTTGGGGATGATAGAATTCTAAAGCAAATTTGCAGAGCATGTGAAAATAACGAAGTTATCAGTAATTATGAAAGAAATTATGTTAGGCAATTAGCTGAAAAACATTTAGGAAAAAAACCTCAGTTTACTCAACCAACTGTAGAAAAACCATCAATTCCTGACGTACATATTCCTGAAATTCAACCTTATCAACAAACTCAATCATTACAAACCCAGGTACCACGAATATCATATTCAAAATCTAAAAATAAAAAAATTATGTTTGGTATTGGTGGATTATCTCTAGTCATAATTATTGCAATGGCTGTTTCTTTTAGTGGTTTTACAACTGGAACTACTAAAATTGATACATCTAACAATGTTGCAATTTCATTATCTATTCAAACTGATTTAGAATCATATAGCAAAAAGGATTTAATTTCAATCAGTGGTATGTCTACTTCTGTAGGAACTGTTAATCTTTCAATAGAGAATCAAAATAATGAACTAGTATGGGCAGAACAAATATCGTTGAAAAGTGATGGAAGATTTTCAACTTTAGCTATTGCAGGAGGTCCAGGATGGGAAAAATCTGGTATCTATACAATTATAGTAGATGATGGTAAAGAAACAAAATCTAATACATTTTCATTTACTGCATAATTTATTCAAATTCTTTCCAATGCGAATCTACTAAATTTCTTAATTTTTCTACACTAATCTCATTCATGTATTCACGATAAACAATGAATTTATTTTGTTTACCTGTATCGTCACCATAAATGTCTGTGGTATTTTTTGGTATTGCACCTGATTTCCATTGTTTCATTTCAAAAATCCATATCGTTGAATCTGGATTAGAAAAATCAATATCATCACATCCAACAACATACAGATAACATTTTGTTGCCATGTTTAATTTTTCATGTAATTTTTCATATGCTATCATCTGACCTTTTGCTATGTTGATTTTATCATTATGAAATCCCTTGAATTCTAAAATAATGAATCCTCCTTTGTGTTCAATTAACCAGTCAATATCAGTACCACCCGAGGCTATCATGCCATGTACAATAAGATCACCTAATACTTCTCTTCCACGTGTAAACTCTGTTTCATCAAAAATCTGATATTTTGCCTTTGGACTTTTACGAATAATTTGTTTAGATATTTGTTGAGATTGTACTGGGTTTTCTTTTTCATATAATGTGTCGATTAAATCACTTGTTTCATCAGGCATCATTTTTTGACTTTTAAACCAAATGATAAGATATGGTGTAAAATTTAGTAAAGTTCTATGATTTTTCTAATCTATCTGCAAAAATATTCATTTCCTGTTCCTTTGTAAAGTATAAAATATTCGTCTTGATTCTTTCGATCCTTTTTTGCATTTAGAGCATCTTGATACATTTCAAAATGCTCTACTAGATACAATTGATTTTCAGGTTCTGCAAAATAATCTATGCCAACTAAATCAAAACCATTTTCAGGAGTTAATTTGTTCTTTTGCTCTTCAAAAATATCTTTAGTCAATTTAATATAATTAAATATTATTCATCATAAATCATTAGAGATTTTTCTTCTAACAATGCGTGTACATTATGAACAGAACGATATACATCTGATTCTTTCTTTGCTCCAGTACATACTAATTTTCCTGATGCAAATAACAATAACACCGTTTTTGGATCTAGCATTCTATGAATAAGTCCTGGAAATTGTTCTGGTTCATACATACTTCTAGGTAGTGTTCTGGCAGCTTTTTCTAAATGGATTTTCCCGCCCAGATTAATTGCTGCTACTATATTTTGGACTGTAATCACTGCATCTTTTTTTATTTTTATTTTACTTTTTCTTAGTTTTTGAACAACAGTATTAACAGCTTTAATTGCCATCTCTTCAGATTTTGCTCCAGTACATACCATCTTCCCAGTTCTAAAAACTAATGTTGCAGTTCTAGGATTTGTTAATCTAAATACAAGTCCTGGAAATTGTTCTGGATGATATTCAGTATCTGGAAATTTTTTAGTAATTTCAACAAGATCTATTTTTTGATCAACTGATGCTGATGCAACAACATTTTCAACACTAACAATAGGCTTTGTTTGAGGCATGACGTGGGACTTTGTATATGCCCTGTATATATACTAGTCAAATTTTTTTTAAGTTTTCAATTTTCTAATGATGTCCAATCCATTGATAGCGATACTCTTCATCTATGATGTCCGAAACAATTTCTTTGTTTTTGATTTTAGTTTTTGGAAAATTTACATCAAAGATTCCTAATTGGCCTTTCCATGGAATTGGAATTCGTAACGGTTTTGCATTTTTCAATAAAAATCCAAAAGTTTTAGTTTGAAATTTTTTTGTTGAGAAATGAAATTTTTGATCTAATTTAATTTCTTTATTTGAATTATATTTTTTGACATCATATAATTGGACTTTACCAATAATTGCACCTGTTACGAATTTTTTATTAATTTTTAATCTTTTAGCATCATCTATTCTTATTTTTACTGGAGCATGAACTAAAAATTCTCCTCGAAAATTGGTATCCCAGTTTCTTAATTCTATACTTTTTTTTCCTGAAATAATTAAATCAGCAAATGGTTGAGAAACTGAAAGACATTTCAAGACTTATTCTGTAGCTGCTTTGATAAATTCGCCTGGATTTTTACCTAACCCTTCAGGCAAATTCGTTATACCTCCATTCAAGCTTTCAGTTACTATGCCTTTACTTGCAAGTACTTGAGCAGTCATTAATGACGTGTTTCCAGCCATGCAAATTAACAGTGATTTACCTTTAGATCCATCTAGATTTTTGCTAAACTCTTCAGGAATTTGCTGTGTTGATAATAATTGATTGATACTACTTGCTTTTGATATTATGATTTTTTCTTTATCTATACCTAAAGATTTGGCAATAATTTCAATTCCTTCCTCTTTTGGAGTATATTGAGGATGTACCCATATTATTTTATCATACTCTTGAACACTAGATACTGCTTCTTCCAAAGAAACTTGAATGCGCTTATTGGCTGACATTGCTTCTAGATTTTTTCTATATTTTTCTATACCATCGGCAACTACAACCACAAATTTCCCCTTATCACCATCACTTATCATTTCTAAAACTGCATACAATGCAAGTGCTGTACTTTCACCAATATTGTGACCTTTATCGACAAAAAATTTTAGCAAATGTTTTGCCTGACCAAAATCAACTTCGTGTTGAGCCGCATATGCATCTGGATTGTATAGCTTTAGACCATCTGCTTTTGCTTTAGTTCTAATTCCTGCGACATCTTGACCTGGCACAGGAAATACTACGTGCACTGCCTTTTTCTTATATTTTTGATTCATGTATCTACTTAATCCACCAGATGTGCCACCTGTTCCAAAAGAGCAGATTATTCTATAGTTTTCTAATGAATCATTATTTTCATGTAATTGCTGATCTATTTCTACAGCTGTAATTGTTTTATGAGCGTCAATGTTTAGTTCATTATCATATTGTTCTGGACAAAAACAACCATATATCTTTGAAAGTAGTTTTGCCAAATTGATTATATCTTGTGCCGCTAATAGTGTTTCAACTTCAGAAATTGATTTATCATAAATTGTAGGATCAAAACCTAATTCTGCTAATTGAGAACGAATGTTTGCTGCAGTAGCTTTTGCAACTAATGCATCAGCATCACTATCTTTCATCCCAGGAGCAGGACAAATATCCATATCTAAATCCATTATGCGAATATTTTCATTTCTTAATTCTTTAAAGACTCCTTCTTGTAATTTTCTTGAAACCAATGAAACAACAGTCAATCCTAATTTTGACATTTGCCCAAGTGCTATTCCAAAATTTCCTGATGTTGCTTCAATTATTGTTTGATTACCTTTCAGTTTCCCAGTTTTAATTGCATCATGCATAATGTGAATTGCAGGTCTAATCTTTATTGAGCCTGACACTAAATTGGAATCAAATTTTCCATATATTTTCAAGTCTAAATCTGAAATATCTAGTTTGTAGAGGTTTTTTGCACATTCCTTGAAATCCCTTGTAAGATCAATTAACGGTGTTGCATTAACTACTTTATCTTCTTCTAGATGAGGAATTTTACCCCAAATTTCTTGTTCAAATTTCTCAAGTAGATGTTTATCAAAATCGTTTTCTGACATAATTTCCTCTAGATGCAGTAAATTTTTTACTCATATAAAATATCTGATAAAATGTGAAATTATTTCATTTTTGATTTACCAGTCTAAAATACTGATGACCTTATTTGGAATATCCTTCAGCCTGCTAACTGCCATGGTTTTTTCATATGCTAAATGTTTAAGATTATTTGCTATGGTGATGGCTCTTACAGTATTTGACCCTAATCCTAAAGCAACCATGCTAATTCCTAAATTTTTGAAAGATTTTACCATGTTTCTCACTGCATCCGGATCTGATGGTTCTCCATCAGTTAATGTCAAAAAAATGTCTGGTCTCTTTGCCTGTAAAATTGGAAACATTTTGTCATAAACTTCAGCTAATGGTGTTGAACCGTTAGCAACAATTTGTGCTAATCTTTTTGCAGTTATATTATTCCATTTTACATTTTCTGGTTTAATTGACCAGCAAACCATTGATCTATTTTCAGTACTAAATGCGTAGACTGCGAATTTTACTTTGAGAAAAGCCAATACTTCACACAATGCTAAAGTTGCTTTTTTGTATTCGATTGCATCTGATGCAATACTAGATGAATGATCTAGTAGGATTACAATTTTTGTTTTAATTGATTTTTTAATATCTGTGAAAAATGGCTCGTTACCTTCTATGTAGCTCTCTTCATCAAACTCATCTCCTGAACTAAGATGTTGTTCTTTCCACCCTGTTTTCCATTCTTTAAATTTTGTTTTTAATCCGTTAATCAGACTCATGTCATAGATTACTGTTTCATCTATGTTTCTTGTTGATGGAATTTGAATTCCTATTGTTTCAGTTGACAATCCTTTGTTTTCAATTTTTTTATTTTCATCTAGCAATACTTTGTATTCGTCATAAACCTCATCACCTCTAATTACAGAGGCAGGATCAATGGTGCCTATGTCGCCTTCTTTATTTTTAGAAATTACTTTAAGCACTTTTAGTAATTCCTCTTCTGATAATGCCATTCCTGCTTTCATAAATGGCAAAGATATTGGAATTGTTAGAAGAGAATCAATGTCTAATATTTTTATAATTTCAGTAACCTTTTTTTCAACCCAATCGGTATCTTGTTTTTCTTCTATCGCTTGGTTAACAATTGATTTTGCAAATATTGATGCTTTTTTTATTTTTTCAAAGTTACTTGATTGAATCTCACCTTTCAGTGCACCAAACATAAAATATTGGTAAAATGCCTCTACAATCCTTGCTTTCCCATAAACTGTGTGTAGTTGTGGTCTTGCCACAAGCATGTAGGTATAATTAAAAATAATTTCTTCATCCATACCTTTCCAAATTTTTCTTCCCAACCTCTCAATTCTTTGAGTTTCCATTGTGTTGAGAATAAATCCAAATGCATGATCATTACTAAGAATTTTTTTGCAATATTTTATTCTCATAGCCTCATACCATAATGATGTTCTAAATTGACGATATTTTTGGAAATCATTTCCAATTCTTTTTTCTAATGGAGTTAAGATCACCTTGTTTTCTTTTAGACGTGTTTTTGTTTCAGCTCTATCTGAAATTTCTACTATTATGTTGTCTTTTTCAGACCATCTTCTAATGAGAAAAGTTGCTATTTCTACTAAAGAATCGTTTTGAAGTTGAATTGCTTGCATTTAATTTCCAAACATTGAAGTTATGATGTCACTTACTTTTTGGTACTCTATATCTCCCCATTGTGTATAGACATTTCCAAAAACAATTGTAGCTACTTCCTTTGGTGACATTCCTTTATCTAATAATTTAGCAAAAGCAATTGTTTCCCTTAAGCTAGGCGAATAAAATAATTCTTCAACTGCTGCAGCCTGTCTTAATGTATTTGCTAGTTTGATGGCTTGAATTATTTCTGATTCATAATTTCCTGAAACATATTTTTTGACAATTTCTAACTCTATATTCTCTGGAGGATATTCCAATCTAATTCGTACTGGAAATCTGCTTAGTAATTGCGGTGGCAATTCTTTTGTTCCACTATGTGTTAATGGATTAATTGTAGCGACTACAAACCATTCTTCTTTTGCTTTGATAACTTCACCCGTTGATTCTTTCAATACAATTTGGCGTCTGTCATCTAATGCTTCATCTAATCTAAGTAAAACATCTGCTTCTGCAGAATTTATTTCATCCAAGTAGAGCATGTCTCCACTTTTCATTGATTTGATTAACAGACCTTCATCAAAACTGACTGTTCCATCTGTTAGCGTTTTAGTTCCAATCAAATGACTTTCTCTGGTTCTTAAACTGAAATTAATGGATTTTAGATTGACATTTTTATTTTTGGCAAAATCTCTAACTAGGGATGTTTTTCCAGTTCCTTTTGGACCTATTATGAGCACAAAAAGACCTGCTTCATATGCCTTGTTTAGAATTTCAGTTGAATTATTCCAATCCAGATATTTTGCTTCTTCCAAAGTATGTTTTCAATGATTTAAACAATATTTATTATTAGTTCTTAGAATCAAATGCTTCTATTTTTGTAAATGCCTCTTCAAGTCTCTGATGCAATGTTTTATTCCAATTTTCAAATCCTGAAGGATCTTTTGGATAGTTATTGTAATGGTCAACTAACCATTGATTTTCTTTAGTTGTGTATCTTAGTCCATCTGCAACTGTTTTATTCATTGCACCTCTGATAATCATTCCAATCTTTCCTAATCCTGAAAAGTCAGGATGCTCGCCTTTACTGATTGATTCGACATCCATATTTCCCAAAAAGTGTTTCATTCCATAACTGATTTGCTCATTAGACATTTGTTGTATTAATCGTCTAAAGAGTTCAAGACCTGCAGTTTTGTATCCATATTCTTTGATATAATCTAAATTGTATTGCCATAGACCTGCCTCAGAAACATCATTTGCTTCTAATGCTTGTGCAACATTGTTTCCAAGAATCGTACCTGCAATCAAAGCTGGACCAATTCCACCGGCATCAATTGGTTTTGGCATCCATGCAGAATCTCCGACCATCATGTATCCTCCTGATACCATACAATCGTTTTGTCTTCTAACTGAAACTTGGAATATTCCTGAATTATTATTGATGTCTTGAGGTTCTTCTGATAACTTTGCATTTTTGATTGCAGTATTTCTGTAAAGGTATTCTTTCATTAATGATTCAACATTATCTTTTTTGCCTAATCTTTTGTTTCTTTTATCTAAAAGAGTTTTTTCAACTCCTAAACCGATATTTACTTTGGTGTCTCCTTTTGGAAATACCCATCCATATCCACCAGGTGCAATATCTTGATCTAAATGAATTATACAATAATCTGGATCAAATTCTGTAAGATCCTTTTGTCCTTTTTCAAAATGCATGATGTATCTTCCAGTTGATTCTAAATCTCTTCTATCGATTCTTTTTTCAACTTTGGTAGAGTTTTGAAGTCCATTTCTAAGCATGGATGTAACCCCTGTTGCATCAATTACAATTTTTGATGTTTTTTTGAATGGTTGTTTTGTTTTGTTATCTATACCTTGAATTCCAACTACCTGTTGTCCTTCATAAATTAAACCTGTAAGATTAATTTCAAATTTAAACTCAATTCCCATTTTTCTACATCTTTCATTTTGAATTTCTGGTAATCTTTGACGATTTAACATAAATCCTGCACCATCAAATGGAATTGCAGTTTCTTTATCTGGTGAAAATGCCATCACACCTTTCACATCATGCTCAATTTCAGGTCTAGTCCATTCAACTTTAATTCTCTCGGTCATAAAATCAACTGCTTCTTTGGAGCATGCATCTCCACATACCCATCCGGCAAGTGATTTTCGACCTGGTAGAAATTCGGTATTTCTATCAACAACTAAAATTTTTAAATTTTGATTTGAGTAAAATGATATTGCTTGTGCGGTAATAGTTCCAGCCAGACCTCCTCCTGCAATTATAACATCATAATCTGACACGATATTGGGGTTTGTCTATCCGTATTTAAAATAATACCATGAATTAGTCTACAAAATCACCCGTTCAAAACTATTGATCGATAAAAGGGGTCGGTTCGTCGCGGCGTCTTCAAAGCTTTCGCTCAGACTGGAGCGGCTAATATTTCCTCATTCCCAAATTGTATAGTTCTTTTATTCCTATTTAATCTAGTTGGCAATTTGAAAAATCTCTGTAAATGTTTTGACTGTGTCTTTTTTGTTGTAAATCGGTGAGTGAATTTTTAATTTTATGGTTTCTTTTTCTTTAATTGCAAGATTTCCTCTGATTAATTCCTGTTTGTCTAATCTCATATGAAATCTTGAATCTACTGTCCTTTCCTCAATTTCCTCAATTAATTTTTTGATTTGTTCAACTGGTAAAAGTTCAAGTATTTTACTCATTAAATTTTGAGCCTGTTTTTTCACTATTTTTGCTTTTAACATAATTATAGGATTTTCATAATGCCCTTCGACTTCTTCAATGACGAAATCGTCTTCTTTAAGATTTAAAACATCTTCAAAAGATTGAAAAATTTTTAAAATATCTTCTGTTGCATGAACAATTACATCAATTGTAATTTCAATCTTAGGTGCCATAATTATAAAGAATGACTCGTTGATTATGCAACTAACAATTTTGTTTCTTTGTCTGCAGTTCTGATGAGTTTTACTTTCTCTAGACCTACATGTCTTACTCTGATTACTTTCTTGAATGCTGCCATAACATCTGAATTAATTTTACTGTAACATGTTGCTTGAACAAATTGATCAATTGTCATTTCTGGAATTGTTTTTCTAATCACGTCTTGAGCAATTAATCTAAGTGCATGCTGTCTTGATGTGTTTAGTTGTCTATGTGTTAGAGCAAGTAATTTAATTCTAAAGATGTAGCCATCTTTTGTTTTAATATCTATGCTGAAATTAATTTTTGATGAACCTCTTCTTACTAAACTACGTAAAAATTCTTTTGAATATTCATATCTCTTGAAAATTGTCATTGCCTTGTCTCCTTCAATTTTATTAATTTGGAAATAAATTTTGTATTGGTGCTGTGATGGATCCCCTTTTAGAATATCGTATAGTGTGACTTCTAAAACTCTACCTACGGCATTTTCATCATCTGTAATTGGTACATATGCAATTGGGACGTTATTGAATGAATCTGGTGCATATACTGTAACCCAGCGTTTTTCTCGCCACTTGTCCTTTACTCGACCTTTTCTACGTGCCAATTATTAACGAACTTTGAACCCAAAATATAAGGGTATATCACTAGATCTCTTTTTGATTTCCCATATAGCTCTGTAAAACACTAGGAATTCTTATGTGGCCATCCTTGGTTTGGAAATTCTCCATAATTGATACGAGAACTCTAGTTGTGGCTACCAGTGTACTGTTTAGTGTATGTACATACTGTGTATCTTCATTTGTCTTATCTCTAAATCTGATTTTTAATCGTCTTGCCTGATATTCTAAACAATTTGAGCATGAAACAATTTCTCTGTATGCGTTTTGTCCTGCCATCCAGGCTTCAATATCATATGTCTTTGCAGAAACCTTTCCCATGTCTCCAGATGATAGTAACATCACTCTGTGAGGAATTTCCAACTCTTGATAAAATTCCTCAGCTATTGCTAACATTTTTTCATGCTCTTTCCACGAGTCTTCAGGTCTTGAAAATACAAATTGTTCAATTTTATCAAACTGATGAACTCTGAAAATTCCTTTCTGATCTCTTCCATGTGCCCCAGCTTCTTTTCTAAAACATGGACTAACACCTGCATATCTTAAAGGCAAATCTTTTCCTTCTAGGATTTCTTTTGCTCTCATTGCTGCCATGGCGTGCTCTGATGTTCCAATCATGTAAAGATCTTCATCTTCTATTTTATAGATCACCTCTTCAAAATCATCTGCAATCACGGCTCCTTCCATTGATTCTCGATTAATCATGTATGGCGGTTGAATTAACGAATATTCTTTTTTTGCAAGAAAATCCAAACCAAAGTGGATTAATGAATGATTTAACCTTACAAGATCATTTTTTAAATAATAAAATCTAGCTCCTGCTACTTTTGCAGCTCTTTCTAGATCTACCAAATCTAGGTTCTCTGAGATATCGATATGATCGTTTATCTTGAATTCAAAATTTGGAATTTTCCCCCATTTTTTGATTTCCATATTTGCATTTTCATCTGCACCAACAGGAACAGATTCATGAACAAGGTTTGGAATGGTTAGTGCTAATTTAGAATATGTGTTTTCAACTATTTCTTGTTCTGATTCTAATTTTGTAAGTTGTGCTGAAATATCTTTCATTTCTGATAAAATTGATGAGGCATCTTCCCCTGCTTTCTTTTTTTGAGAAATCTCTAATGCTACTTGATTTTTCTTTTTTCGTAATTCATCTGTTTTAATTATTAATTCACGTCTTTTTTGATCAGATTCAATTAATGTGTCCAAATCAAAATCAACAGATCTATCTTTGAGCATATTGCGAATTATCTGTGGCTTTTCTTTGATTAATTTTGGATCTAGCATTATTCTATCACCTTTAACGCAACTTGGATATGTTCCATCACTTCATCAACTGTACTAGTTAGCTGTTTGATATTCTTTTTACTTTTAAAATTAAAAACTAGTTTGTTGTCCATATTTTCAACATTAAGACTCAATCCCTCTGGGAAATCTACATTGTCTGGTTCTAAGGCTTTTTTTACGGTTTCAGCTTTTTCTTTTGATATGTTATTGAGAATTACCTGAACTTGACACGTTAATGACATTTACTTCTAAATAGTTAAGAAACTCATCTAATTTGTCTTTAGTTATTTTTGCTCCTGCAGCTGCATTATGACCTCCACCAATACCGTTGAATTTCTCAGCACCTGTTCTCATTATTTCACTAAGATTGATATCTGACGTACAACCAAAAGACTTTCTTGATGAGAACTTGATTGTGTTCTCATCACCCTTTGTTCTCAAAATTACAATTTTTCCAGAATTTTTTGGTGATCCTGCAATTAATGATGAAATGGTACCTGTCATTGTTTCTGGAACTATGTCTTCACCGTTTACCATGATGCATGTCTTACTTTCAGAAATTCTCCATCTTTCATTTGATAAAATATTCATATATTCTCGGATCATTTTTCTATAATCTGTTAGAATGGTTTCTGCTTCTCTTAGAATTTTGTTTCTATCTCCCATACATACTGCCATTCCTACTCCCGAACGATTGATTCTTCCACATGAGTTTAACATAGTTGAAAATTCTCTTCCGTCTCTCAAGAAACTTCTGTTGTCTTCTCTTGGGAATGTATAGGTATATCCAATCAGTTCTGACATTATTTCTGTGGCGTTTTGCCCTGAAGCGAATTTGGTAATTGATTCAATGACTTGTCTTTTTTCTTCTTCATTTAGTTCAGCTGGAACTCTCCACCTTCCTTCTTCTTTGAGATTAATTCCCGATGAATTTAGTAGTGAAAAACATGTGTCTCTATTCCAAGTTAATCCCTCAATAAATGGCTGTGATGTAAAGGCCAAGGCATCTGCAAGCGGTCTTGTTTCTCTTCCAACTAACAATAAATCCAAATCAATATCCACCAAACCCAGTTCTTTGGCAGTGTTTGCAATCTCAAAGTTTTTACCTGTAAATGATTTTCGTTCTCCCTGATCTTGTCTATCTCCTAAAGCTGAAACAACTGCAATTGCAGATAAATCTGAATTTCTTTCATCAAGGGCTACTGATGCAAGATATGCCATTCCTCCAGCACATATGTCGACGCCTCCATCAATTCCATATCTCCATGAATTTATGACATTTTGATTATCCATCTCTTCATTTGGAATTTGGTGATGATCTAAAACAATCCAGTTATCTCCCAATGTTTTATCTAATTCATTTGCAAAACCTCCTCCTAGATCAGTTACTATGTGAAAATCTCTAGAATCTGTTTTGAATGATTCTAGAACATTTTTACTAAATTCTTTTGATGTTCTAACTGTACAATTGGCACCTGCTCTGATTAGGGCTTTAGTAATAATGCTGCCTGATGTTAATCCATCACAATCAATATGAGTTGTAACTGAAATTGATTTTTTTGATTTTATACAATCTAAAATTTTGTCCTTGAAAAATGAAAGTGATTCGTCAAGCGATTTTGTCATTACTCTAGTTGAGCAACCACGGATTTATACTTCCATGTTTTATCAATTCTTCCAATTCTTTTGTAGTAGACTGATAGTCTGTGAACTTTGGCTTCAATTAATTCCAAAGATCTAACATTTCTATTGTCTCCTTTGTTTGATTTAAGATGTTTTTGAAGATTCACTGCTTTTCTAACAATGTTTTCTAGGTCTTCAGGCATTTCAGCTTTCAAATCATGTTCTTCTAAAATTTGACCCATTTTTTTATTGGTTATTGCTTTCACTAGGGGAATGGAATGTTGATCTCTTAATTTAATTCCTGTTTGACTAGGGGTTAATCCATCTTTGGCATATTTTATAATTAATTCTTCAATTTCTGCAGGGCTCTGTGTAATCCAAGAAGGTGCACGAAGTGTAGCTGGTCTAATTGAATGTGATTTTCCATGTCTATGTGTGTGCATTCGTCCCATGATTTGGCTCATTATAGAGCAGAATTAAACGTTACTTATACTGATCTCGTACATTATATCAAAATTTGGTGTTCAGAATAAAAGTTAAATAACTCTCGTCCACCAAAACGAGCAGGTAAACAGTATGAATACAAAAATACTATTAGCAGCATCTCTAATCGCTGTATTCACTATAGGACTCTATGCAGAAAGTGCAGTAGCATTTGCACAATACATGGGTAATGTCGGTAGTGAAGGACAAACCGGATCTTATACATTAGAAGAAGCACTTGAGATTCAAACAAGAAGAATCGCAGCAGCACAAGCTAATCCATCATCTGGTTCAGGAACTCCATATCTTGATGCAAGTGGTGTAGTTGGTGCAGCAGTAATTGCTGGTGCAGTATTCGGTGGTATTGCAGGGGCTTTCTTCATTAGAGGAAGATCTGGCAAATACGCAGCAATGGGTAGAGGATAATCAAACCTCACATTTCTCTTATTTTATTATCTCTTCTTAGTGTAAACTGATTTTATTCATTTTCTTTTCTTGAAGAATCCTGATCTCGTACTTTCTGATAATAAAAGAAATGTATATATCGCAGAAATAGAGCCAAATTATTATGATTCCTATCGTAGGTACTTTCCTCAGCATCCTGTCTTCAATAACAGGACAACTGGGACCAAACTACGACCCATTATTCTACGATGTAATGATTTACATCTTCGGAACCATCATGTTCACAATATTCCTTCTTGGAGTAATCTCATTTTGGTTACGTGTACACGGCTGGGCTTACAAAGACAACCGTGAGAGATGGGTTGATGAATTAGACAGACACTTTGAAAGAGAAGGTATCGGTCTTATTCCAGACAACGGTAAATACTGGTAAATCACTTTCTTCTTTTCATTATTTTTAAAATCTCTTAGTGAAAACTATGGTCTTTTTTCAAAGTTCTAGTAATCACAATTTTTTACAAAGTCAACAATGCTAGTTTTCAGGTAATTACGAATCTGCTATATCCTTAATTTTCTAGTTCTGGAAGGAAGTCTTTGTCTTTAGATGAATCATAATCTTTTGAAGTAAACACTGCTTTGTAGTGATATTTGTCCTGTATTGGAGTTTTCAGACCTTGATCTGACAATCTATCATTTACATAAATTTCCGTTTTTGACTCTTCAACATCTCTAATTTGAAACTTGGAAATGTATAAGAAATGACCTATCTCGAAATTCGGATTTTCTGTCCATTCGGCATGTACTGTACCATCATTAGATAGTGTGTATATAGCTCTTTGACAATCTTCTGTGATTCCAATATTTGGCTGAACTTCAGCTTTCTGACCATCCATAATCATTTCAAATGTAAATGATATTTTCCAATCTGTATCAATGTCGTCAATACAAGCATTATGTGGTTGCTGACCTATCATGGGGTTTACTATCAAACTAGTAAGCAATACTGCGATGCCACCTATGATTGCACTTAGTACAAGAAATTTTATTGTCTTGCTTCTTTTGTACGGATCCCCCATTCCAGGATATTTCATCGTGATGACTTTGACCAGATTCCTTAAAGTCCTTTCTCTTATTCATACATAATTTCAATTGTGTCACATTGGTCTTGATGGTCTGCCAAAAAGTAGGTTATTTCATCAGAATCAATTTCTAACCATTCTGATTCTCCTTTGTAGGGAAGATAATCTTCCATGAATACATTCCCTTCTCCTGATATTCTAACTATAATTTTTTCATTTTTTGGTTTTATTGGAAAAGGTAATTTTAGAACTTTTCCTCTTCTTTGATTTTGAATGTTTACTTTGTATTTGTCAGAACGGAATTCTGTTTCTCCAAAAAAATAACTCTGAAAAATATCTAATTTTGTTATTTTAAAACTTAGCATATTTTCATTAATATTTTCTAGAAGATAAACTTGGTTTGTTTTCTTACGGAAACCGTAAAGAAGAATCTAATAAATGAAAAGGAAAAATTGGGTTGTTTAGATTACTTGCCAGGGTCGTGTTGCAAACGTAATAACATAACCAACACCGATAATGATTGATTGATATGCGATGTTTGTATATGGAATTGGTTTGATAATTGGATCTCCTTCAACTACTACTGTTTGACCTGGACCTAGTCCTGGACCAACTTGTGCTACGTTGAGTTGGGTGTGTACGTGGTATACACCTGCTTCAAGTGCTTTGGCAGATAGTGAGTAATCGACGACAGCATTACCTGGAATGTCAAAGACGTTTCCTGGTGGGTCTCTTGCCAACATCTCCCATCTGTTACCTGCGTTGGTTGACTCTGTGAAAATGGATAGCCATCCTCTTAGGTCTCTTTCTACTAAACTAACTAAAGTTCCTTGAAGTGTCAAGGTTTCGCCAGTTTGTAGGGATTGTCTGTTGAAGGTTTCATCCTCAATTCTGATGAAACGACTCTGGAGTTGTGCTTGGACACCGTGTGCATCTGCAGTTGGAAGTACGGATTCAACCCAGTTGAAACCTAAAGTTCCTAGTGCAAGTACTACAGCAAGTCCAAATACGAAAATTCTTTTTTCGACCATAGTTATCCCTAAAGTACGGAAATAAAACACAACGTTATATGTTTTACCTTCATAACGAGGATCGACACTTTATTCATTGTTAAGCATTGATGTATAACATCAAAATTGATAAAAAAATGGACTAAATTATAATGTTTTAAATGCAAAAATATATAATATTTATATTTATTTTTTAATTAATTATAATATATTAGAATAAATCAGCATTGTTTGAAACTCTTACTTTATATTCCGAATTAACATGATGGTATGCATGGCACAGATGCCCGCATTAATCCCAAAAGAAGTTGAGATCCAGAGACTAAAGAAAGTCTGGCTCATCGTTATTGCTATGGGTTCTACTGCAGCATCAGTCGAAGTAGACAACTTCGTTGATGGATCTTTACATCAAACCTCTATCAGAGATAGTGCTTTCACACCAGCACACTGGTGGCTATACTCCCACTTCATCACATTACCACTTGGATGGGGAGCAGCAGCAATCTATGATAGAAAAATTCCAGTTCTTAGAGGCCCAAATAATTCAATGAACACTGGATTGAAGATGACCATTCTTGGTTACCTTGCAACCATGTTTACAATTGGTGTCAATGAGATGTGGCATTTCTGGTTTGTAGAAGAAATCTTTGCAGTTCCAAACCATTGGATGTTTAACATGGGAGTCGTAGTGGCTTTCATGGGTGCACTAGCATACGTAGTTAGAGTATATGCTCGACTCGTAGAACTTGGTGCAGAAACTCCTGGAGAGAACCCATACGTTGCTGAGATGTACAAGATGGCCTTAGAAGGCAAATTGTACAGCAGAGCAATTCCTTAGAAAAAGTGCATTAGCACATTTTTTATTTTTCTTATTTTTCAAAACGACGTAGATCGTACCTGTATGCCCTTTTAAGAAAGACTTAAAAGAATATGGATTAGAATAATTCCATAATGACTCTTCCAAAAGGATTCGGTTCTGGCGGCGCTGGTGGATCATCAAGTGCTGATGTAGAACGAATGATTGGTAGACGCGTTGAAAATATGACTGGTATGATCACAGTATCATTCTGGGCAGCAATATTGGCAACTTTTGGTGGTACTGCAGCTGGATACTTCTATTATCCATGGGCATATCCAACAGCAAGTGGCCACTTCGCTTTCATCGTACTTACAATCATTATCACAATAGGTTACATCTTCTGTGTTAAAGTCATGGAAGAAGGTTCCAACAAAAACAGTAACGGTATCGTTGCTGCTAGTGTTGCTGGTGCAACAGTATTTTGCTTGTTTGTATCACTATACGTTGGTTGGTAACTAGAAGGAAACCCCTTCAGCAATTTTCTTTTTCATTTTAATTTAGAACTACTTGTGATGAATATTTCTCCATTTTATCTCAAGTCGGAAATGACGATCTTCATCTCACTCTAAAATTTTATATACTGACCGTTTCTTTGACTTCTTATGGTCTGGTTAAGACGATGTACACACTACTTATTCATAGTAGTAGTTGCAGTTAACTCAACACTGTTAACAATTAATGCAGGAGACTACATCTTCTACACTGACTGGGCTTGGACTTCGTACACGGTATTTTCAATATCGCAAACGTTGATGCTTATTGTAGGTGCTACATACTATCTTACATTTACAGGCGTTCCAGGCACAGCAACGTACTACGCTCTAATTATGACAGTATACACATGGGTCGCAAAAGCCGCATGGTTTTCGTTAGGATACCCATATGACTTCATTGTCACTCCAATTTGGCTACCATCAGCAATGCTGTTGGACTTAGTTTATTGGGCAACAAAGAAGAACAAGCACAGCTTGATACTGTTTGGCGGAGTACTAGTAGGAATGTCATTACCATTGTTCAATATGGTAAACCTGATAACGGTAGCAGACCCACTAGAAACGGCATTCAAATATCCAAGACCAACATTGCCACCATACATGACACCGATAGAACCGCAAGTAGGTAAATTCTATAACAGCCCAGTTGCGCTCGGTGCAGGTGCAGGTGCAGTATTGGCATGTACGTTTGCAGCATTAGGTTGTAAACTTAACACTTGGACATACAGATGGATGGCCGCTTGGTCAAAGTGGGACTAAAAACTCCAACCTTTTCCTTTTCATTTTATTATCTATCCCTTAGAGGATTCTCTACACTTCCAAAAATTTGATTAAAAAATACCACACAGCTTGTGATCTTTTATTGTCTATTTTGACAATATGTAATCTTGTGATTATGATATGTGAAGCAGCAATACGGTCAGATTCTAACTATTCCAAAACCCTTTGTAAAATGGGCTGGCGGAAAACGTCAACTAATTCCTATACTAAATGAAAATTTACCTAAATCCTTTGGAACTTATTTTGAACCTTTCTTGGGAGGTGGTGCATTACTTTTCCATATGTTGACAGAACGTAATGGTCAGAAATGTAGTATTTCTGATCTTAATTCTGATCTTGTTTTATCCTATACTACAATTCGAGATAGAACAGACGCATTAATTGCTTCACTAAAAAATCATGAAAAAAACTATCAAAAAGATTCTAAATCATACTATTACTCTATTAGGGAAAGTACTCCTAGAAGCCAAATTGAAAAAACTTCTCGATTAATTTTCTTGAATAGAACTTGTTTCAATGGATTATACAGAGTTAACAGTAAGGGAAAATTCAATGTCCCGTTGGGTAAATACACAAATCCAAATATTGTAAATGAAGACAATCTTCGTTCTGTGAGTAATATCTTACAATCAAGCAAAGTCCATATACAATGTAGGGATTTTGAGGCAGTCCTCAGAGATGCTAAAAAAGGTGATCTAGTATACTTTGATCCTCCATATCAACCAGTTAGTGATACAGCTAATTTTACCAGTTACACAAACAAGGATTTCACTTTTGACGATCTTAGCAGGTTGGCAGAACTCTGTATGGATTTAGATTCTAAAGGATGCAATGTACTTTTGTCAAATTCCAATTCTAAAGAAGTTGAAGATATGTTTTCGACAAAACCTTGGAAAGTATCTAAAATCAGGGCAAATCGCTCAATTAATTCCAACTCTAAAAAGAGAACTGGTCACTTTGAATTATTGATTAAAAATTATTAGGAGCTTCGAACGGGATCTGAACCCGTGACCTTTACATTACCAATGTAACGCTCTACCAGACTGAGCTACCGAAGCACAAATTCACCCTGTAGAAAATCCTTATAATTCTTGATTCTGGGTAAATTCACTCTAAACTGTTAAATTTCACTCAGATTTTTATCCTTTTGGAGGAGTAATCAAGCCTGGCCAAAGTAAGCACTATGTGCTTTTGGACATGCAGGACTTAAGATCAAATATGGGTGATCCTGTCTCTCAGGAGTTCGTGGGTTCAAATCCCACCTCCTCCACTTATCTTGGATTTTTAATTCCTCTAGCGTTTAGAACTTCATACACATCTGGCAATGAGAATACAAATCCAACATGGACACAAGTTTTTTCATCACAGAGCTGACAAAATAATTCTCCTTTTTGAATTGCAACTTCTGCAATTCTATTTTTAATATTGTCTTTAAGAATAACACGATCATCATCAACTGAAATTTTTTCTATCTTTGGAGCATACCTTGCAAATGTTTTGTCCTTTTGCATCATCTCCTCTAACATGTAAGTTACATAACCGGCAAAACTGTTTACCCCTTTCATTGTTAGATCGTCTTTACTCTTTTGATAAACTTCGTGGAATTTATCATAAACAGTTTCTGAAACAGTGATTGATTTGAATCCGGCTTTTGGCAATTTACTTTTCCTTACCGTACAATAAAGTACCCAAGTATATAATGTTTTATTTTAAAGGTACTGTTAATCCTGTGGGACATATTCTTCTTGTAAACTAGCGGGACATGGATTGAATGTTGTTCTAAATGATTATATAATTATGGTTAAGGGCAGACTCAATGCGAAAATCCCTCAAATTATTCTTAATAGGTTTGACATTATCTTTTGTTATTTCAATATCAGAGGTTTTCGAATTAGAACAATTACCAGATGACCCCCTAGAATTTCTTCAATATACAATATCTTTCTCAGGTGGATACGTTCGATTATTGTATTATTCTCTTTTAGTAGTCGTCATACCATTTATAGCAATTCCGCAATTAGATGCAAAGGTTAGCAAGAAAGTGCATTACATCTACATATTCTTATCGGGAATCACTTTTGGGTTTTCGATTATCGGAGTATACACAGTACTGACCCAAAGAATACTGATCTAATTTTTACTAGCATTTTGAATTAGGGTTTTTTACTTATCTTTTCCTTTTATTTTTATTCCACAAACCTCAGCAGGTGTCTTACCATCAAGACCCATGTGTGGTCTAACATAATTATGATAAATCTGAGAACCATCAAAATGCTAGTAAAAATTAGTCTTTATAGAATACTATAGTCCAAGAGCATTATGGGAAAAGGCTATTCTACTGAAGAGATAAGAGAAAATTTAATTTTAATTTTAGATGATGCTGTTTCTGGAATGTCTGGAGTTGAGATTTCTGAAAAAATGGGCGTCAATAGAATTACCATGTCAAAATATCTCAAGGTTTTTGCAGCAGAAGGCTTGCTCCGACAAAAAAATATTGGAAATGTTACTTTGTGGTTTTTAGAACCTGGACAAGAATCATTCAACTTTCCTGATGATTATTTCAAAGTGACTCCGCAATATCTTGATTATTTGATTAAGGGTACGGAGGATCAAGTGTACTCACTAATTCGTAATTGTTTACATTCTGGAGGGACAGTGAATCGTTTGGTATTGGAAGTGGTTTTTCCATCTATTGATCATGTTAAGAAATTATATGATGATGGAAAAATTGGAACTTCAGAACAAAACCTCTTGATGAATATTATTTCCAAATCACTTCAAATTTTTAATCAAATTCAAGTTGTCTCTGATCCCAAAAAAAATGTAGTTGTTATGGCAGATGATGCCCATAGCCGATTATATTCTGAAGCTGCCTCGGCAATTTATCATTCTGATGGATGGAATGTTTCTGACTTGGGTGATATGTCATCTGCAATCAATGTGTTATTTGATCTTGATTTTCAAAAATTAATAGGAAAAATCTGGAAACAAAAACCTGGCATTCTGATAATAGTGGTGTTTTCTAAAACTGATGAGGGACTAAACTTTTTTGCTGATTCTATTAATCCCATAAAACAAAAATCTGGAAAACAGATGAAATTGGCACTTTGTGGAAAAGTATCTAAAAAAACTAAAATCACTTCTGATTTAACATCTGATAAAATTGGAGATATTTTACAATGGTCTCAAACGGTATCTCAGAATTTGAAATAATGAAAAATGGGCCCGATGTGATTCGAACACATGACCTTTCGATTATCAGTCGAACGCTCCAGCCAAGCTGAGCTACGAGCCCACGAAGAAATCTCTAGGCTAGACTCATTTAAGTTTAATTTGCCTTCGAGTTTGGGACCAAAATCATTTCATGTTTGAGATATTTCAGGTATGATTTTGTACCCAAAATGAGAGGATAAGTTTAATTTTCTTTCCATTTGATTGAACAGCCAATCGAGGGGTCAAAATCTTTTTCAATTTTATCCCCTGATATCAATTTCTCTATATTGAGAATCATTGTTTTCTCAGTTACCTCGTCATCTGGTTTCATAGCATTATCTATTTTTCCATGAAAAACTAACTGTTTTTGTGCATTAAACAAGAAAGGATCTGGGGTACACATGGCACCATATTTTTTAGCAATCTCTTGTGATTCATCTACCAAATAATCAAATTCAAATCCTTTCTCTTTTGCTGTCTGTTTCATAGCATCAAAACTATCTTCAGGATAATCCGTAGAATCATTACTGTTAATTCCAATCATTGCTATGTCTTTTCCACATTTTTTGTATAATTCATTGAGGGCATCTACTTTTGCTTTAACGTATGGACAATGATTACACATGAAAATTATCAAAATTCCTTTGTAACTGCTATAGTCTTTTAATGAATGCATTTTGTCATCAATGCCCATTAATTCAAAATCTGGTGCAATATCTCCTGTTTTTAGTTTGATTTGTGATTCTAAAAGCACCATATTGGAACAATCGTGTTTTCAAATAAAATTCTTGCCAAGAAGACAACAATTAAAATCCACACTTTACTCATTCATCTTGTGGGCCGGTAGTATAGCCTGGTAGTATACCCGCCTTGCACGCGGGGGGTCACGGATTCAAATTCCGTCCGGTCCACTTTCTAACCTCTCCGATCTACGCTGAAATTCAGATTCCAAGATGGATTTAAATAGGATTAGTTTCCGTTTTTCATTATGACAAGTGCAACAGACGCATGGCCGGTATTCATACCACTTATTGTTGGTTTAGCTCCAGGTTTAATTTACTGGTTAGCAATTACCGCAAAGAGAAAATAAATTTTATACCTATTTTTAATTTCTTTTTATTCTTCTAACTCAGTGTAAACTGGGTTTAACGTTGTTACCTTTCTTGTTCACTATTTGATATGTTACACGAAATTAATCTCTAATCTTAAGGAAAATTATGATAAAGGTTGTTCTATGCACTTTTTTGATATTACTTTTAATTCCGTTTAATCAGGGTTTTTCTCAAGTAACAGATAATGCTCCTACACTTAATGTGTCTCTAAGCAATCAATCTCCGTTTGTATATCAAGATTCAGAAGGCCATACTGTAGTAGTTGGATTAGTTGAAAATAACAATTCTTTGACTCCTATATCTAATGTCAAAATTCAAGTGACTTTCTATGATGATACTGATCCTACTCCTTTAGAAGTTGTACAAGGTTCAACTACTCTTGAAGTAATCGCCCCTAATGGCAAGTCAACTTATTCTATACGTTCTCAATCTCCAAATCCAACAATATCTGAGGCTTCTGTTTCTCTATTGGGATTTGATTCCTCTGTAGAAAAACAAAAAGGACTCACAGTGTATTCTACTGATGTATTTTTAGATACTTCATTTAGATTCTCAGGAGTTTTACAAAACGGAGGTGCCCCAAGTTCTAATACTAACGTCTATCTTGCATTTTATGATGGCTTTGAGCCTCCCCGAATTCTTAGTGTATCTACAATAGAACTGGGTAATGTAGATCTAAACACTGATGTCTCTTTTGAGTTGGATGAATTAATTGATTCTAAATCTGTAGGATTCTTCTTATTTGCAGAATCCAATGTTTTTATTTCTGACTTGGTAGATATTCAAATTCCTATTTCACAAATTCCTGATAAATTGATAACCATTTCTGGAGTGTCAGTAGAGGATTCTAACGGAGAGAAACTCTCTGAACTCAAAGTTGGTTCTACAGCTTTCATTAAAAGTGAAACATGGATTGAATTTGCTAGAGATCAAGAATCTGATGAAACCGCCTATACCTATTATGTACAGATAAAAAAATCTCCTGAAATTCGTGATAATTCTCCAACTGTAGAATTTATTGGAAAATTTGATGGGCGATTTATTGGAACTGGACAAGAAACTCAAATGATAGATTGGATTCCAGAACAATCTGGGTTGTTTTTCATTGAAACATTTGTCTGGGATCGAAATAATATCCCGCTTGCTGAACAAGGTCCATTCGTTCTAATACTAGTAAACTAAAACTCTAATCTTTTACTCCCTTTTCTTCTCACCGTTTAAATGCAGAAAGGAATGTACAATCTTAATTATGAATAAGAAAATTTTTACTATTTCAATAATTTCTTTAATTCTGATATCTTCTTCTGGACAGTCAGTTTTGGGTTATGGTGGACCACCTGAACAAAGTAGTGCTAATAATTACACTGTAAAGATAATTTCTGATAATGAATCTTATTCTATTGGAGAATCTGTAACATTTTCTGGTAATGTAAACAAATATGATGCAGAAAGAAGTTTACGAATTTCAATTTTTAGTGGTAGTAATCTAGCTGTTACTCAAAAAGTACCTGTAGATCTTGATGGTACCTTTTCATATGTTGTACCTTTGAATGAGAAATTCAGTGAAGGTAAATTCACAGTAAAGGCTCAATATGGAAATACAAAAACAACAATTGCAATCATTTCATTTGTAGTGAATTCCAATGACACTATGCCGTCTCAAAATAATAAAATTCCTGATTGGATTAAGAACAACGCAGGATGGTGGGCAGATGGGCAAATTGATGATAATTCATTTGTAGAAGGCATTCAATTCTTAATCAAAGAAGGATTCATGAATATTCCAATCACTGAGCAAGGTTTAGCATCTCAAAATAATAAAATTCCTGATTGGATTAAGAACAACGCAGGATGGTGGGCAGATGGGCAAATTGATGATAATTCATTTGTAGAAGGCATTCAATTCTTAATCAAAGAAGGATTCATGAAATTATCAAAATAAAGCAAAATTTCTAAATAATTTAGGCCTCAAAGATATAAAAAAACTAGTAGATTTATTTTCAAAGAATACTGTTACTTTACATGTCTAAATTTTCTCTTACAGCAATGGGTGGAACATTTGATATTCTCCATAAAGGCCATCTTACTTTATTATCTAATGCATTTGATGTCTCTGATAAAGTAATCATAGGAATTACAAGTGATGAATTTGCTATTAAAAAAGGTAAAATTCTTACAAACAAATATGACCAACGTTTTAAAAATTTGATATATGTTATTTCAAAAGAATTCCCTGATGCCTCTTTTGAAATTAGTAAATTGGAAAATGATTTTGGACCTGCCGTTCTAGAAAGCGGAGTTGAGGCATTAATTGTTAGTGATGAAACAAGCAATCAAGGAATCATCCTTAATGAATTAAGAGCAAAAAAGAATCTTCCACCGGTTCAAATTGTTACGGTTCCAATGTTTTTGGCACAAGACGGAACAAGAATATCCACGACTAGAATTAAAAACTCTGAAATTGATGTTGACGGAAACTTGTTATCAATTGACAAGTAGCTTATCGAACTTTGAGTAATTGGAATAAAACAAAATTTTTGGATTGAGCCTCATGGCGATCATTAATCATATGATGAAAAAAATTGATACTGATGTGGCCAATCTCAAACAGGGATTGCACCCTCAAAATCTTTCATACTGGTATGATAAAATTATCAAAGAAACTATTGAAATGGCTCCGCCGTGGCTTCAGGATAAAATCAAAGTTCACCAAGACCCTGTGCTCACAATGAAATTTAATTTAGATATTTCAAAACGTGCTGTTAGATATTTTATGATTGCAGTTGATAATAATTTGGATGATATGCCATATTCCACCAAACTATATTTTCTTAAAGTGCAAGAAATAATGTCAACTGAAATGGATAAATCATTGGTTTAGGTGATTTTTTTAATTCTAGGCATAGATTTTAGCTCTAAGTATCTATAACCTATAGTTCTAATTTTCTATAATATGGATCTCTACAAATCAAAATATTCTGATGGAAAAACAGATGGAAGAAATTCAAGACGAGAAAATAATGCATCTCGCTCTTTTAGAAATTCTGGAGATACTAGAGGTTCACGAGATGATAGTAGAAATGAATCTACAACTGTAACTTGTTCTGATTGTGGTACTGAATGCACAGTTCCATTTGTTCCAAGAACTAACAAACCTGTTTACTGCAGTGATTGTTTCAGACAAAACAAACCAGAAGATTCAGGAAATGATAGATATTCCAGAGATAGAGGTTCACGAGATGATAGAGGTTCACGAGATGATAGAGGTTCACGAGATGATAGAGGTTCACGATATTCCAGAGATAGAGGTTCACGAGATGATAGTAGAAATGAATCTACAACTGTAACTTGTTCTGATTGTGGTACTGAATGCACAGTTCCATTTGTTCCAAGATTTAACAAACCTGTTTACTGCAGTGATTGTTTCAGACAAAACAAACCAGAAGATTCAGGAAATGATAGATATTCCAGAGATGATAGAGGTTCACGATCATCTTCTAGACCCGAATCCAGCAGAGATAATTCTAGATCTAAAAAACCACGAAATGATAAATTTTTAAGAAAACAAGAGAGATTCTATTCTAATGGTTCAGATAAATTTTATGAAACCATCAAAGAAAAATTATATGAAATCTTAGGTGGAAAAATTTGTTCTAATTGTGGTTTTAATGATGAAAGAGCCTTGGGAATTAGTCCGATATCTGAAAATGTAACTTCTGATAATTCTGGACGTGGAGGTGACGCTGCATCTTGGGGAAAATATATCTCAGCACCAGATCTTGCTAGAGAAGAATTAAAGGTATTTTGTTTAAATTGTAATGAAATTCGAGAACCTGTTACACCAAAACGAGATGAATCCAGATCAAGTTCAAAAAAGAGCAAACATTTCCCTAGATGATTAATAGAATCATCTTTGAGAATTTGTTAACACTTTAATTATAATTATTTTAAAATTAATTCATGAATGGGGATTTCAAAGCATTAGGGGTTTCTCTAATTGTTATTGTCGGAATTATTACCGCATATGCTGTATTTGGTCTATAAATTATTCTTTGACTATTTCTACAACATGTTCGATAATTCTAGTTGAAATTAACGTATGTTCTTTATCTAACACTGATTGTATAAAATCTGCAAAACTCTCTACATTTTCTTCGTCTTTGAGTAAAACACTGTGAGCAGATTTATCTTTTAATGAAATTACTAATTCATTTTTGACAATATTTAGAATCCTTGTAATGTATGTCTCTTTACTATCTTTTATGAAAATAAAACTAGCTAGTTTTTGAGCCTCGTATTTGTCATCACATGTTATGGTTATTTTCATTTGTTCTCAAAAAGAAATTGCTCTATCTGGTTTTTTGCTTTTTCTCTATTTCCTTGATGAATTGCAAGAAACTTGTTAATTTTTTCAATTAAAATTGCTTTTAATTCACCTGAAAGTAATTTGCCCGATTTATAATCTTCATAAATTGTTTTTAATTTAACATCATCTGGTTCAAAAAATATTCTTAGATACTGATAAGATACATCGATATCTGGATTTCCGCCAAGTTTCCTATGTTGTTCAATATCTGGTTGTCCTCCCGAAAATGCATGTTTGTTTATTTTCTTTTTTACTTCATTTGGAGAATCTGTTGTGTAAATTGTACCTTTTTCATCCGATGCTGACATTTTTCCTCCTGGTCCTTCTAAACCTGGAATCATGATGTTGTGAATTAAAGCTGGTTTTTGTTTTCCAATTTTTGGTGCAATATCTCTTGTTAATCTAAAGTGAGGATCTTGATCAACTCCTAATGGAATCAACACCGGTTTGTCTTCAATAAAACATGGAGCTGATTGTAACGATGTATAGAATATCATTCCGATATTTGTTTCATTTGTAAAACCAAACGTTGCTTTTGTATTGGAAAAATTAATTTTTTTTGCTACTTGAGCTGCAATTGGATACAGTGTTTGAATATTTTTTGTATTGATGATGATTTTCGTTTTTTCTGGGTTGAAACCTAATGCGATAAAATCCAATGCATTCTCATACGCAAATTTTTTTGTTTCTTCTAAAGTCAGATTAGGTTTTGAATAAAATTTTTCATCATCAGTAAGTTGAAAATACATGTTAACATCAAATTTGTCTTGTAACCATTTTGCAAACATCCATGGTACTAAATGTCCAATATGTGTATGACCTGAAGGACCTCTTCCCGTATATAGAAAAAATTTGTTGCCTTTCTCATATTCGTCAAGTATCCTAGTTAGTTCTCTATGTGAGAAGAAAATACCTCGTCTGAGCATAAAATGGTCCTCACCTGTGATTTTCTTGATTCTCTCGAGTAATTCTGATGAAATTTTTTCAGTTCCAAATTGCTTGATTAATTTATCATAGTCAATGTCACCCTCTACATGCCAAGGAGTTACAATAAAGTCATCAGCTGACATTCATCTTGACTTAGGTTAAGGTTTAAAAAGTCTTTTTCGAATTCTTTGCTGTTGTCGCAAGTTTTTCATGAAATTGAAAAAAAAATTATTACCTCTTTAAGAGATAATCCAAAACAATCTCCTGAATCACTCGAGAAATCTACACAACTTTCACCTGATCAAATTAGACGAGGCATTGAATGGCTTAAATTAAAAAATCTAGCAATTGTCACTGAATCCAAATCTAGTATTGTAAGTTTAGGGAAAAACGGTCTTGACTCTTTTGCAAAAGGATTGCCTGAAAGAAGATTATTGGATTTACTAAAAAATGGGCCTAGGAAATTATCTGATTTACAAAAAGAATTAGGTTTTGTATTTGGGCCTTCTATGGGTCTAGCTAGAAAAAATAATTGGATTAAAGTTGAACTTGATGAAATTTCTATACAGAATCCTCCTTCAGAACTTCCAGGAGAAAAAACTCTCAAACTTATTGGAAATGAAAAATTATCTAAAGATAAAATTGATGGTGATGATTTATCTGGACTTTTAAAAAAACCTGATTTCATTATTGAGGATATTATTAAAGCAAAAGAAATTTCATTATCTGATTTAGCAAAATCGATTAAAATTTCAGATTCTATTGGTAGTATTGATGTTGAAGCTGATGTTCCAGAAGTTTTTGTTGCAAGAACTCATCCTTTAAAAGACACTATTGATGAAATTCGTGAAATATTTGTCACACTTGGTTTTTCAGAGATTCTTGGTAATATGACTCAATCAAGCTTTTGGAATTTTGATGCTTTGTTTACTCCACAAGATCATCCTGCAAGAGAATTGCAAGATACATTTTATCTAGATGGAATAAATGCTAAAAAAATTGGAACATCTGAACAAATTAGAAAAGTTTCTGAATCTCATAAAAAAAATTGGCGATACCAGTGGGATATTAATGAAGCAAGAAAAATGGTTCTTAGAACCCACACCACTTGTGTAACAATCAAGCATTTAGCAGAAAACAAACCTGATGAGGCACGAATATTCTCTTTAGGTCGTGTATTTCGAAATGAAAAAGTCAGTTACAAACATTTGGTCGAATTTAATCAAATTGAAGGTATCGTTGTTGGGAAAGACGCTTCATTGAGAAATTTAATGGGAATTCAACGCGAATTTTACAAACGAATTGGAATTACTAAAATAAAATTCTGGCCCACATTTTTCCCCTACACTGAACCTTCTCTTCAAACTATGGTTTACAATGAAAAATTAGGAAAATGGATTGAATTATTTGGAATGGGTATTTTTAGACCCGAAGTAACTAAACCTCTTGGTATTACTCAACCTGTTTTAGCTTGGGGTGGAGGTATTGAACGAATTGCTATGTTAAAGTATGATCTGGGTGATGTAAGAGAATTTTATAACAATGATCTTGGTTGGTTAAGGAGTGCAACAAAATGCCAGTAATTGAATTATCTTATTCTCGTCTTCAAAAATTAATTGGAAAAGTAACAAAAAAACAAATTTCTGATTCATTACCTTATCTTGGATTGGATATTGAATCAGAAGATAAAGATCTTGTAAGGGTTGAATATAGTCCAAACAGACCTGATTACTCTACTGATTATGGAATTGCACTTGGTATGCAAGGATTACTTGGGATTAAAACTGGCATAGTGAAACTCAATATAAAAAAATCTAACAATTACCCAATCACAGTTAATTCTTCGGTAACAAAGATCAGACCTTTTGTAACCGGAATTATTGCAAAAAATGGAAAAATTGATGATAAAACAATTAAACAATTAATGACCATGCAGGAAGACCTTCATTTTGGAATAGGAAGAAAAAGAAAAAAATCGTCAATTGGAATACATGATTTAGATAAAATTTTGTTTCCACTAGTTTATACTACAACATCTAGAAATCATAAATTCATTCCATTAAGCTCTGAAAAAGAGACAACTATTTTGGAAATATTGGAAAACACTGATGTCGGAAAAGATTACGGTTATTTACTTGGACAATCTTCTCAAGTGCCTATAATTTTAGATAAAAATCAAAATACTGTGTCTTTTCCTCCTATAATTAACGCTGCAGTGACCACAGTTACTGCAAAAACCAAAAATCTCTTTGTTGAGGTAACTGGAATTAACAAAGAAGATGCTGAAGATATGCTTGCAGTTGTAGCAACCATTTTACAAAGTTCTGGTTTTATTTTAGAATCAGTAAAAATAACCGGTGCAAAAAATTCTTCACCTAAATTAGAACAAAGAAAAATGTCTGTCAGTACTTCATTAATCAATCAGATTTTGGGTCTAAATCTTAATTCTTCTAAAATCGTTTCATCTCTAAAAAAATCTCGCTTAGATGCAATATCTAAGGGAACTAATATCATTTGCACAATACCTGCATATAGATTTGATATTTTTGGACCTTTAGATTTAGTTGAAGAAGTTGCTTTGGGATACGGAATCCAAAATCTTGAACCTGTATTGTCCCCTTCCCAAACTATAGGAAAAACAAATTCTGTTTCATTAAAACTAAAATCTCTGGATCAAACGATGATTGGATTAGGATTTCTTGAAGCTTTGAATTCTAGTTTAACCAGTAAACGAGTATTATATGATATGACAAACAGAGATTCATCAAAGATTATTTCTGTACTTGATTCAAAAAGCAGAGAGCATACTATTTTACGCGATTCTATTCTTCCAGGTTTATTGGAAAATCTTTCAAAAAATATTCATGAATCGTATCCTCAAAAAATGTTTGAAACTGGAACTGTTTTTGCTACAGAAAACCCTATATCTGAAAAAATTAATTTTTCATGTATCAGTGCACATAAAGATGCAAATTTTACTGAAATAAAATCCATTATTCAATCTGCATTAAATATTGGATTTGGAATTAAAGTAGAAACAAAAACAGCAACTAATTCTACATTTGAAGATGGTCATTGTGCATTAATTATTCTAAACAATATCCCCATTGGAATTATTGGAAAAATTGATACAAAGATTATTGAAAATTATAAGATTCGTGTTCCTGTAGTGGGATTTGAGATCTCTTTGTCTGATTCTATTCTTAAAAATTAAAACTAATTTATTCAAAAACTATTTTTCGTAATTATTCCTTCAATGGTTTTTAGTAGGAGTAATTCTATTACAAATCGCCCAAGAGCAAGCATGCAGACGGATTAGGATGAGTCGATCGTAATGATACCAGTGATTTCTAATTCACCCAGGCGTGCTACATTATGGGCAACCCCGGTTTCAGAACGCGAGGAGGCGTATGGCTATGACCAATGATTTGGTGCGAGTCAGAACCGGGGAACATCTCTTTTTTCAAAAACCATTAAACACCGATAAAAATATGAAAAAATGAAATGGTGAATTATTGGTTAGCAAAACAAGAGCCCAGCGGGCCGCGAGGATATAATTTTGAACATCTAAAAAAAGAAAAAACAACTGTCTGGGATGGCGTTCATAATAATTTAGCATTAAAACATATGCGAGAAATGAAACCTGGCGATCTTGTATTTTTTTATCATACGGGAGATGAAAGACAAGCTGTAGGAATTATGCAAGTAACTTCAAAACCTTATTCCAATCCTAAAGAAGATGTAGAGCGATTTATTGTTGTTGATGTAAAATACAAAAAAACATTGAAACGTCCTGTGACTCTTGATGAAATGAAAAAAGAGAAAAAATTCAAAGATTGGGAATTAATAAGAATTTCAAGGTTATCTGTAATGCCTGTGCCAAAGCCAATTTGGGATGATATTGTAAAGATGTCTCAAAACTAACAATAATCGGTTTATTGATATAGTCGATTTATCTAATTTCTGTATGGCAACAGCTTATGTTTTAATAAACTGTGAATTGGGTTCTGAGGAAGCTATTATACAGCAACTAAAGGGCTTAGAAGGTGTAAAAGAAGTTCATGGAACTTTTGGTGCATATGATATTTTGGCCAAGATCGAATCTGACACTGTTGAAAAACTTAGAGAAACAATAACCTGGAAAATCAGGAAAATTGAAAAGATTCGCTCAACTCTTACCTTGATGGGTATTGAAGGTCAAACATAAACACCTTTTTTTCTTATTATGATTCTACATTTTATTTTTGTAGTACCTGAAGAGGATCGAGAGAAACGACAATTTGAATTTGAATATGTAAAAAAAATGGGCAAATTTTATCAGGTTTGGCTAAAACAAAAATTTGGCAAAGATTATGAAATTCAATGTGATGAAATGATAACAACTCCTAGAAGCATTCTTCAACGTCTTGACACACATACATTAGTACGAGATCATAATCAACGAGGAAAAGACATTTACCATTTCTATCTAACTCATTTCAAACCTTGGTGGACTGATTGTACTTGCGATGGGTATCATGCAGAAAATTTTGGAATGATACATTGGCAATCTCCAAAAGAATCTGATGATTCTCTGTTTCTTGCAGAAAAAAATTGTACCACTGTCTCACATGAAATACTTCATGAAATGTTAAGAATTGCAGGACATAAAAAATTCATTCAAGATGTACATGACGTATGGACCAAACATCTCTTTGAACAGTTAGAATTTGAACAATACGATGAAGATTTTCAAAAAACTGATGGTAAGCCCATGTTTTTAACGATGGATGTTTCGCAATTTAATTTACAATAAAATATTTACAATTAACATTTGGAAACTGAATAAATATTATTTTCAAAATTTGCAGTTTTGAAATCCAATTTATTTTCAGGATCGTTGGTTCGTGACTTACTTAATGTTTCAAGTTCTATGAGAGCATCGCCTCTAAAACCTACAGAAGAGCCGTAAATTCCATCAGTTAACATGGTTCCATGGTCTCCTTTTTTAATATCATCTACCATTTCATAAAATCTTGCTGTTTCTTTTTTATTTACTGGATTTCCTGTTGCTTTGTTATATGCAATTGCTATGTACATTCCATTGTTTTTTACTGCAACAGGAATTTTATAATTTTTACCTGATGCACCTGGAATTGTATCATTAACTATAACTTCACATTTATGATACATGCTTGATACATATGCATAGAATCTATACTGTGCATATTTTCCTGCAGAATCTTCTGCACATCCAACAAAAACTTTGTGTAATAATTCTAAAGCATCATCATTCATACTTTGTAATCTGTCATCTATTCTTCCTCTCTCAAGTAGCTCTGACTTGCATTCTTTTGCAACTAAAACTAAAATGAAATCAGGTAAATTATAATTTTTAAGTGCTGCAACAAATGCGCCTGCTTGTGACATCCCAAACTTTGGAAATCCTTTATTGACCATAATTATGTCTCCATTTAGAAAATTTACTGCTACCTAACACTGTATTAAAAAGCACTATTTGGCTTATAATTGTTGAGGATTTACATGC
Organism: Candidatus Nitrosopumilus sp. bin_32a; assembly: GCF_054095935.1. Taxonomy (NCBI): domain Archaea; kingdom Thermoproteati; phylum Nitrososphaerota; class Nitrososphaeria; order Nitrosopumilales; family Nitrosopumilaceae; genus Nitrosopumilus; species Candidatus Nitrosopumilus sp. bin_32a. Next base: position 38,079 of record NZ_JBSWSN010000002.1, read on the forward strand.
CTATTAAAACAATTTATTGAATTTTTCAATTGCAAATATTAAATTCGGGATTAATTTATCAAATTTTATGGAAATTGATACTACTGCCGAACTTGTTTCTGGCGTTTATTTAAAATTAAACGACAATATTATGAAATATAGAAATCTGGTTGGAAGACCATTAACCCTTTCTGAAAAAATCTTATCTGGACATTTAAATAAAATTGATGATACGGTTTTTACTGGCGGAAAAGATTACGTTTTTTTGAAACCTGACAGAGTTGCATTACAAGATGTTACAGGCCAAATGGTTATGCTCCAATTTATGCAAGCGGGATTAAAACAAACATCTTTGCCTACAACCGTACATTGTGATCATCTCATTCGAGCAGAAGTTCAAGGTGATATTGACATGAAAGTTTCGCTTGATGAAAATAGTGAAGTTTTTAAATTTTTACAATCAGCATGTGCAAAACATGGATGTGGTTTTTGGAAACCTGGTGCCGGAATCATTCATCAAGTTGTACTTGAAAACTATGCATTCCCAGGTGGATTGATGATTGGCACTGATTCCCATACTCCAAACGCGGGAGGCCTTGGAATGATTGCCATTGGTGTAGGGGGATTAGATGCAGCTGAAACAATGGCAGGTCTCCCATGGGAATTACTTTATCCTAAAAAAATTGGTGTAAAGTTAACCGGAGAACTAAGTGGATGGACTGCTCCTAAAGATATCATATTGAAAGTTGCTGATGAATTAACAGTGTCTGGCGGTACAAATGCAATCGTGGAATATTTTGGACCTGGAACAAAATCTATCAGTTGTACAGGTAAGGCTACTATTGCTAACATGGGAGCTGAAATAGGAGCGACTTGTTCAATATTCCCATATGATGAAAGAATGGAAACTTATCTAAAATATACAAATAGAGAAGCAATTGCTCAATTAGCAAATCAAAATAAAGAATCACTTGTTGCAGATGTTGAGATAGAAGCAAATCCTGAAAAGTTTTTTGATAGGGTAATTGAAATTAATCTTTCAACCTTAGAACCTCATATTGTTGGACCGCATACTCCTGATTTAGCAAGAACCATAACGGAATTATCGAATGATGTAAAATCTAAAGACTACACTGATCCAATTTCTGTTGCATTGATTGGTAGTTGCACAAATTCTTCTTACGAGGACATGTCAAGAGCCGCAAGTTTGGCCGAGCAAGCAATATCTAAAGGAATTAAATCTAAGATTCCTCTTTTGGTGACTCCTGGTTCAGAACAAATTCGTGGTACTATCGAACGTGATGGACAAATGGCTTCTCTAAAAGACATAGGTGCAACTGTTTTAGCAAATGCATGTGGTCCCTGTATTGGTCAATGGAATAGACCTGAACTAGAAAAGGATCAACAAAATACTATTGTTACTACATTTAACAGAAATTTTCCAGGTAGAAATGATGGACGTAGAAATACTCTTAATTTTATTGGTAGCCCTGAAATGATTATTGCTTTAGCATTGGGCGGTAGACTTTCTTTTAATCCATTAAAGGATGATCTAATTGCATCTGATGGAACTAAGTTTAAACTTGAAGCTCCCAAACCTGCACCCGAAGTTCCCAAAGAAGGTTTTATGCGACCTGAAGGAATTTTTATTGCACCTCCTGAAAATTCTGATGATGTTAAAGTTCTAATTGATTCCAACAGTAAAAGACTACAACTTTTAGAACCATTTTCTAAATGGGATGGTAAAGATTTTGAAAGTATTCCAATTATGGTAAAGGCTAAAGGTAAATGCACCACTGATCATATTTCCCCTGCAGGAGCATGGCTTTCTTTACGGGGACACTTGGATAATCTCAGTGATAACATGCTTTTGGGTGCAGTCAATGCATTTAATGATCAAGTTGGTCAGGGCAAGAATATTCTAAATAACAAACAAGAATCTTTTTCACAAATTGCCAGACAATACAAAGAAAATCAAATGAGATGGGTGATTATTGGTGATAATAATTATGGTGAAGGAAGTAGCAGAGAACATGCGGCAATGACTCCTCGATTTTTGGGGTGTGCAGCAGTTATCACAAAAAGTTTAGCAAGAATTCATGAAACAAATTTGAAAAAGCAAGGTATCTTGGCATTGACATTTAGTAATCCTGATGATTATGAAAAAATCCTTGAAGATGATAGGATTAGCTTAATTGAATTAAATGATTTAGCACCAGACAAACAAGTTAAATGTATAATTTCTCATTCTGATGGAAGCAAAGATGAAATTTTACTAAACCATTCATACAATAAATCCCAAATTGAATGGTTCAAGTCCGGATCTGCACTAAATGTTTTGAGAAACAATCAATAGAGTTTTTTAAAGTGGGCCCGATCGGATTTGAACCGACGATCGATGGTTTTGGAGACCATCGCCCTACCAGGCTAGGCTACGAACCCACAAGAATCAAAATATTTTGCTTGAATTTTAACTATTACTAAGATTTATTTGCAAATTGACAGTATCAGCAGTGAAATGGTAAAACCAATTTACATTATATTGGGTGCTATTCCAGTTATTGCAGCTCTTTTACTTTCTACGCCATTATTGTTAAAAAATGAAATTCCTACATCGGCTGCTAATTACACCGATAATATTGAAATTGAATATACTAAACATCAGTTAAAAAAAATTTCTAATGGTGTAACTGAACGAATTGGAGCACAAAAAACTGAAATTCTTTATATCAAAAATAACGGTGAAATAAAGTATTCTGTAACTGATCAAGGCTATCTTAAACCAGATGTTCGCTCAAAACTAGATGAAAACAAACTTAACAAAATTAAAGCTCTGATTAAAGAGACTGGTTTTATTGCAATTCCATCCGAGTCTTTTAAAATTATGGATGATGTAACTGAATATCAAAAATCAAATGTTAAAGTTACACTCAACGGACGTGTTAATCAAATTCATTGGCCCCAACAAAATGTTACTGAGGATTTTATTCCGCCAATAATTACTATGGTTGAATCTGAGTTAGATTTGATTATGTCTAAATTTAGTGAATAGATACAAATAGTGATAAGGAAAAATTAACACATGCTTCCCTTATCTGGTGAACGACTTGATGCTAAAGGAATAGTTTCAGATAAAATAAATTCAATTGATACTTTGCGTGGATCATCCACTGTTAAACGTGGATTTGCTCATATGCTTAAAAATGGAGTTGTAATGGATGTTACAACTGTAGAACAAGCTCAAATTGCTGAAGAAGCTGGGGCCGTTTCTGTAATGGTATTAGATAAACTTCCTTCAGAAGTCAGAAAAGCTGGTGGTGTTGCACGAACTGCAAGTATTAGAATTATTGAAGAAATTATGGACTCTGTAACAATTCCTGTTATGGCTAAGTGTAGAATTGGACATGTCAATGAAGCATTGGTTTTACAAGAAACAGATGTTGATATGATTGATGAATCTGAAGTTTTGACACCAGCTGATGAACTTCGCCATATTTGGAAATGGGATTTTACTACTCCAGTAGTTAATGGTGCACGATCTTTGGCTGAAGCATTAAGGAGAATTGAAGAAGGTGCATCTATGATTAGAACAAAAGGAGAACCTGGAACAGGAAATGTTGCAGAAGCTATCAAACATATTAAAAAAGTAAACGATGAGTTGCGAACTATCAAATCTATTTATGATTCTGGAGATAATCAAGATTTAGTTAGAATGGCAAGGGAATTCAAAGTATCATATGATATTGTTGAACAAACAGCAAAACTTGGAAGATTGCCTGTTGTAAATTTTGCTGCAGGTGGCATTGCAACTCCTGCTGATGCAGCATATTTGATGTCTCTTGGTTGTGATGGTATTTTTGTTGGTTCTGGAATTTTTAATTCTGATGATGCAAAAGAAAGGGCAAGAGCAATAGTTTTAGCTACAACTTTTTGGAATGAACCTGATAAAGTCAAAGAGGCACAAAAAATGATTGATGAAAGACAATCTATGATTGGATTGGATGTTAACACTTTGGAATTACGTATGCAAGATCGTGGTGGCTTAGCATGAGTCTTAACGTTGGTGTACTATCAATACAAGGAGATGTTCAAGAAAACATCTTGTCAGCTAAAACTGCATTAGATGAATTAGGGATTGATGGAAAAGTAACTGACGTAAAAACCCCTGAAGAAATTTCACAATTAGATGGTTTGATTATCCCAGGTGGCGAAAGCACTACCATTGGCCAATTATCTCTAGTAAACGGTTCTTTGAAGACTGTAAAAGACAAAATACAAAATGGAATGCCTGTTCTTGGAATTTGTGCTGGTATGATAATGCTATCTAATACGGCAAATGATCGTATTATTGGTAAAACTGACCAACCTCTGTTAGATATTTTAGATATCAAGTTGGAGAGAAATTCATTTGGAAGACAGAAACAATCTTTTGAATCTGAAATTTCTATGGATTCTATTGACATTCCAAAATTTAATGGCGTATTCATCAGAGCACCATCTGTCTCTGATGTAGGTTCTGATGTGGAAGTTTTATGCAAATTTAATGATCGTATAGTGGCAGTCAAAAAAGGAAATGTAATTGGTACTGCATTTCATCCTGAACTTACTGAAGATACTTCGCTACACAAATATTTTCTAGGCCTAATTCAAAACTCAAAAAACTAATCTTAATTGGAATATAACAAAATAACATGAAAACCATTTTGAAGTTGACAAATCATGAGCAATTCTTTTTAAGCATCATGGACAGGATTTTTTAAATTGCAATTAAAGTTGGGAACATTTGGTATACTTCTATCTCTGTTATTGTTAGGATCTGTATCGTTAATTTCATTTGACTCTGCATTTGCTCAGAATTCTGATGCAAGTAAACAAGATTCAGAGGCATACAAGAAACAAAAAGAGAGAGCAGAAGAAGCAAAGAAAAAATCTGAAGAAAATAGAGAACAATCTGAGGAAAAAAGATCTAAAAGTCAAAGTGAATTAGAAGAAAAACAAAAAGATATTGAAGAAAAGAGAAAAGAATTTGATGAAAAAAGATTAGAGGATAAACAGAGATTTGAAGAGAAAAGAAAAGATCTAGAAGAAAAAAGAGTTGAAAATGAAAAGAAAATAGAAGAAAAAAGAAGGGATGTTGAAAAAAAGCGTGAAGATCTAGAATCAGACCGAGAAAAATTAAATGAAAAACTAAGTAAGCAAACTAGCAAATATGAAGAAAAATTAAAAGAACTAAAAGAAAAATATCAAAAAAAGATTGATGAACTATCTGAAAAAAATTTACAAACATTAAAAAAATCTGAAGAAAGAAAAGAACAAAAATCTGAAAAAATACAAGAGAGACTAAAGGCAAAATCTGAAAATCTAGATTCTAGAACACAAAACATTCTGGAAAAAATTGATAATGGAGATTATATGGGTAAAAAAATTGGTTCTTCTAAAACTGTAAACACGTATGAATTAGTGTTTGATTCCGTTTCAGCATCTACAATTAGTGATAAATCTGAAACAACATCCTTGAGTGGTAAGATGACATTTACAACATATGATAGTAGTAAGTCAAATCTTAAATTAGAATTAGAGTCCTGTTCTATTTCTGTTGGTACTATTCCTTATGCATGCGGATATGGAAAAGCAAGAACTACTTCATCAGGAGATTCTGGGGAAAAGGACTCACTTGTAATTATTGCATTTTTAGAAGATGATTTTACTAAAGAATTCCATTCCACGCTCAAAATTTTCTTAGCTGCTGATATTCCTATTGATCAAATTGAAAAATCCGAAGTCTCCATATTGGGACCTCAAAGCAAACTATCTCCTTTGTGGTTTCTAGACGGTACTGGCACATTAACAAAAACTGTTTCCATTCCGGATGACACCACAGATGACACCGACGGGAATGAAATTTCTGTTGAGTTATCTGAAGATATTGGTTTAAGTGGGAATTAACATTGTTCCAAAAAAACTCATTTAATTTTTTGAGTTTGTTATTACCTTTCCTTCTTTTTACATCATTCCCATTTTCATATGGTGATGTTGGAACAGTTACTGTTGATTCCTTTGATATTGATTATAATATTGAAAATGGTGTTCTTGATACAATTTTCTTAGATCCTGATTTTGTTGAATTAATTCTTACAATGGATACTTTATCTGATGGAACAGTTGAAATTACAATACCAAGATCACTGTTGGATGCAAAATTTGACACATTTGATGATGAGTTTTTTATTTTGGTTGATGGATTTGAAACAGATTATGCAGAAATAGATTCCACATCTGAATACAGAACTCTTGTAATTCCGTTTTTTGGTGGTGATTCTGTTATTGATATTATTGGAACTGATGCACTCAATCCTTTTTCTCCAGAATCTGAAATTCCATCTTGGATTAAAAATAATGCTGGTTGGTGGGCAGATGGACAAATAGATGATACTGCATTCATTCAAGGAATCCAGTATTTGATCACTGAGGGAATAATGGATATTCCTCAAACAACATCTGGTGAATCATCTGGAAATGAAATTCCATCTTGGATTAAAAATAATGCTGGTTGGTGGGCAGATGGACAAATAGATGATACTGCATTCATTCAAGGAATCCAATATTTGATTACAAATGGTATTTTACAGGTATAATTAGGCTCAATCTAACAAGTTATGCATAGATTTCAAATCTTTTTTGAATGGGTCTAGGGATTTGGGGATTTCTATTTTGATTGAATCTTTTAATGAAAGATTTTGAGATTTTTTCTCATTCCATACTCTTGAGTTAAATTCTGAAATTTCCTTTGTAAAATCACTTTGTTCTTCAATATTTTCAGATTCAACTTGTTTTTCTTTATGAATACTATCTTTTGAATACAATTCTTTCCAAAGATATTCTGTGATAAATGGAGTAATTGGTGCTAATAGTTTTAAAATTGTTGATAATGTTTTATGCAGTGTAAAAATTGCCCCGTCTCGTTCCTCATCTGAGAAATCAATTCCATAGGCTCTTCCTTTTACCATTTCAATATAATGAGCAGCAAACACATTCCATGTAAATTCTCTAATTGCAATTGCTGGAATGAAAAAATTATATTCTTTATACCCTCTTTTACATTCTTTGACTAACTTGTCTAGCTCTGATAAAATCCATTTATCTGATGCTGAAAGTTTTCCTGATTCAATCACTGGAAAACTAGACAAAAATCTTGACACATTCCATAATTTACTGAGAAATTTCTTTGTTGATTCAATTTTTTGTTCATTACATCTAAAATCATATCCATGATTAATCTCACTTGCACTCCAAAATCTAAAAGTATCTGCACCTAATTTCTCAATTACGGGTAGAGGATCTATTGCATTTCCTTTACTCTTACTCATTTTCATTCCATTTTCATCTAAACCATAACCCATAATCCAAGCTTCAGACCATGGTTTTTCTCCTGTTAGCTGTTCACATCTAAGAAGTGTATAGTATAACCATGTTCTAACAATATCTTTTGCTTGAGGTCTGATTGATGCAGGATATACTTTTTTGAAAAATTCATCATCTCTGTTAAATTTACTAATGAAAAGTGGGGATACACTAGAATCCATCCATGTGTCAAAGGTTCGTTCTTCCCCAACAAATTCTGTGGAATCACATTTAGTACAATTACCAATAGGGCATTTTTCATTCCAAGGTTTATAGTATTTTCCAGGCTCAGGAACATGTGGTTCTGAGCATTTTTTACAATACCATATTGGGATTTCAGTACCATAATATCTTCTTCTTGAAATTGGCCAGTCAATATTGATAGATTCTAGCCAATTCATTAGAATTTGCTTATGCATTGGTGGATGAAATGTAATTTCTTGTCCTAAACTTTTGATTTTTGGTACTGCCTCTTTTTGTTTTAGATAATATTCCTCCATTGGAATAATTTCGATTGGAGTTTTGCTTCTTTCTGAAACTGGCGTTCTGTGAACAATATCTTCAGTTTTTTCTAAAAATCCCTTAGTTTCCAAGTCTTCTATGATTTTTGTTCTTGCCTGTTTCGGTTTTAGTCCTGCATATTCACCTGCAACTTTAGTCATCCTTCCATCTAATCCTATTGCAACAATTTCTTCTAATTCCAATTCTCTAAATAATGCAACATCGTTTTGATCACCATAACTACACACCATTACAGCTCCTGAACCAAATTCTTGTTGAGCAGAATGATGTGTTCTTAATTCTACTTCTGCATTAGTAATTGGAACTATCACCTTTTTTCCAATATCTTGTGTATATCTTTCATCTTCAGGATTTACGATGATGGTTTTACATGCACAAAGTAGTTCAGGTCTTGTACTTGCAATAATTATTTCCTTGTCTGTATCTTTAATTTTAAATTTCATGTAAACTAGTTTTGTGGATAAATCTTCATAGATTATTTCAGCATCTGCTATAGTTGTACCTGATACCCAATCATAATTATTTGGTCTGTTTGCAAGATACACTTGTCCTTTTTTCCATAAATTAATGAATGTTGATTGAGTAAGTGTCCTATATTCCTCTGAATCTGTTCTGTAATAATTTGCAAAATCTCCGCTGAGACCTAGATTTTTCATAATGAGAATCATTTCAGCTTCCAAATCATCTAGTGCTTCTCTACATAGATTTAGAAATTCACCTCTTTCTGTTTCTCTCATTCTGATTTTGTGTTTTTTCTCGGTGTAGAGTTCTACTGGAAGTCCATTTCTATCAATTCCTATTGGGAAATAGACATTTTTGCCTGCCATTCTTGCCGTTCTTGCAATCATGTCGATTTGTGAATAATGTGCTGCGGCACCAATATGCCAAGGTCTTCCTGATGGATATGGTGGAGGTGTATCTATTGTGTAGTTGTCTTCTTGTGGTATAAAATCATAAATTTTTTCTTCATCCCATTGTTTTAGAATTTCTTTTTCTAATTCTGGGTTCCATGCTTTCTCTGATATTTTAGGTTCCATTTTTCACTATCTTGAAATATTTGAAATAATATGAGATCCTTTATTGTAACCTTCATAGATGTAAACTCCTACTGCTTCTACATTTGATGGCATTTTTGGCACCAATAGTTTGATTATTTCACTTGAAAGATTCTCTACAGTAGCTTCACCTTCTAATAGATATGTTGTATTTTTTGGAACTTGCAATTCAAACATTCCTTTTGGGCCTTCAAATTGAATTTGATAATGTGAATCATCTTCTTTCTTTAGATATTTTCTATTGATGAAAAATTTATGATCAAATACATTTACAACTTCTTTGATTATTTTTTTTGCTTCTCCGAAATCTAAAAGAAGATTGTCTTTCATTTGTCCAACAAGTTCAACCATTACAGAAGACGTATGTCCATGCAAAATTGAACATTTTTCAACTAGTGGAAGTATGTGTGCATAATCATATGAGAATGATGCATCCTCTAAAAATATAGAACCTGTTTGTGGGGTTTTATCATAAAATACAACATCTTGTAATTCTTTAATCTGTGCGACATATTTTGCATGTCCTATTGCCATCACTTTGTCTTGAGGAAAATCTTCTTTGATTTGCTTGTACTTTTCAATATCTTCATCTGTATCAATAACTTCAATCAATCCTTTCTCTGTTTTAAAATCCACTAAAACCTCATTTCCGCTCTTTAATGTTATTTTGTGATTGTATTCGTATTCTTGCTCAAGAAAAGTAAGCATCTGTGCCACTGTCAATTCAGTTCTAGTTTTTAACAAGTTTCCTTTCTTGTCGATATATCTGAAATCTGAATCTAAAATTGTAGGACTTGAAGCCATGTGAAGTCAACTGACTTTGGATATAATATAAATTCTGTAATGATTATACCTAAAATTCTTCATCTTGAACTATGTCAGGGAATTTAGAATTTTAGCCAGATTGACATCATTTTTCGTAATGCCTCCTGCATCATGAGTTGTTAATTCAATGCTGATTCTATTGTATACGTTAAACCACTCTGGATGATGATTCATTTTTTCAATTTCCATAGCCGCCCTAGTCATAAAACCAAAGGCTTGGTTGAAGCTCTCAAATTGAAATTCTTTGTGAAGTTTTTCGTTTACAACACTCCAGCCTGGTAAATTCTTTAGATGCTCATCAATATCTATTTGTGATAATCGTATCATGATGTATTAGAAATAAAGTTAAATTAAAAGATTGATTCATTACCCTTTTGAAGAATCTAAGATGTGAGAGATGATGGATGAGATAAACCAAACATTATTTGAGAATATTAAGAATTCTATTTTTGAAACTGTTAAAGAAAAAAAAATTGGAATTGCTTTTTCTGGCGGTGTTGACAGTACATTAATTTCAAAAATCTGCTCAGACATGAATTATGATATTACATTATTAACAATTGGATTTCAAGAATCTCATGATATCTTATTTGCTAAAGAAGTTAATGAATATCTAAAATATCCACATCATGTTCTGGAAATTGATTCTGATACATTTCCTGCACTTTCTTCAAAAATTAACCAAACGATACAGACTGAAAATCTTTCTTGGAATGAAAATTGTATTGCATTTTACTACGTTTCCAAACTGGCAAACAGCTTAGGTCTTAACACTGTAGTTACTGCAAATGGAATTGATGAATTATTTTGTGGTTATAATGCATATCGAGAAGCATTTTCTGGAGGGGAATCACAAATCAATGAAGTGATGGCTGCTAAATTAGATAACGAACTAAAAATGATGAAGGCTGTAAATTTAGTTGCATCTGAATTTGGAGTAAAAATACTTCAACCACTGCTATCACCAAAATTTATTGAATATGCAAAAACTATCCCTATGTCTGAAAAAATTCATAATTCTGAAGACTTGTATCGTAAGCACATTATTCGTAAATTAGCAAGTGAAGTTAATGTTCCTGAATTATCCTGCACAAAAAGAAAAAAGGCATTGCAGTATGGGACCAAAATCCACAAGTCTTTGTTAAAAACCCGATGAGTGTTCTATTTTTATCCCCAAAAAGATTCCAACCTTTGTGAGTTTAGAGTTTGTCACTAAACCTTGCTCTGAATCTATCTACTCTGTTTTGAGTCTTATATTCATCAGGATATGATTTCCTGTTGGATCTCTCTCTCATTTCTTCTTCGTGTTCTTTTCTTGCATGATGCAATCTGTCTTTTTCATGTATGAATTCTCTTCCGCATTTCTGACATTTCACTATGGTTTTGTGATGCTCGTGCCTTACGTGAACAACTAAATCTTCGTGATTTGAAAATTTTGCTTCACATTGAATACAATTATTTTTTTTACTGAATGGATTTTTCATTTCTTCTACAGGTAATCATAATATCCATTTCATAGATAATATTAGATGATCAACTCCTGTATTGAGAATCAATTCCAATCTTAATATTAGCTGATTAATGATTTTCATTATGGATCTTAATAGAATTCTAGTACCAGTTGATGGTTCAAAAAAATCTTTTCAAGCATTAGATAGGGCAATAACCCTTGCTGGATTTACACACGGACAAGTAACATGTCTACATGTAATTCCACATGTTTTAGAAGGTGGTCCAAGAACAAAGGCATTTGATAAACAAATTAAAGAAGATGGGGAGATTGTTCTAAAAAAAGCATCTAAACGTGCAGGAAACAAGAATGTAAAATTTTTTCCAAAGCTATTAAGAGGTTCTCCTAGTCATGTTACATTACATTTGGCAAAATCTGGAAAATTTGATCACATTGTTATGAGTTCAACTGGCTCTGGTTCAGCCTCAGGTGACATGATTGGAAGTGTTTCAAATTATGTCCTTCAAAAATCAAAGATTCCTGTATATCTAATCAAATGATTTGGTGATATTATTGCCAGAATTAAATTCCATATTAAAAAAACCTATCAGTACTGACAAAAATTTATCTTTGTCACATGTAATTTCTGAATTTTTAAAACATAATATTAGTAGATTAATTGTTACTGATGAAAATTCACCTATTGGAATAATCACTGAAAAAGACATTGGCTTGTTTTTATTAAATGATGAAACTGAAAAGAATCTTGATGATATCCCTGCATCTCAAATAATGAATCCGATTATATCTGTACTTGATTCTGTAGATCTCAAAACCTGTGTGGAGATAATGTTGGACAAACAAATTGGTTCACTAGGTGTCACTTCAAACAAAGATGAACTAATTGGAATTATAACAAAAACGGATATTGTCAAACATTATGCTCAAACTCATGCTGGAAAGCACAAAGTTGGTGATGTTATGACTATTTCTTATCTTTCTATGAATACTGATCATTTCCTTAGTGATGTAGTGTCTAAAATGATTAATGAAAAGATTTCTAGGGTTTTCTTAAAAAATGAAAATAATGATCCTGAAGGAATTATGACATTTCGTGATTTATTTCATATTGCATTAGAACAAGGTAACTCTGATGCTGTATTGGATAATTCTGATCAGTCAATATCTATAGTTTTTACAAGAAAGGGTTTTCTTTCAGATTCTGGTTTTGGGAATACAATAAAGGCCAAAGATGTAATGACTAAAAATTTTAAATCTGTAGACTTTGAAGATGATCTTATTGTTGCATGTGATACAATGGTTCAAAATAGAATCAATGGAGTTGGGGTTAGAATTAATGGTAAATTAGGTGGGGTTGTCAGTAAAACTGACATCTTAAAAGCAATTTACATTGATAATAATTCGGAATAAATTCATTAATTAGAGAAATTTTTGAACTGTTTTTTTTACTGATTTCTCTACGTTACTAATAATTGCAGGTGATGCACCCAAATGTTTCTCTGGTGAGAAAATTCCATCAATTTCTTTGTCTGTTAACTTTGAGGAAAATGCTTTGTCGTTTTTGATTGCATCCTTGTATAACATTCCCTTGTCATTTGCCTCAAATGCAACTCTTTGAACATCTCTGTATGCGACAAATCTTGGAATACCTTTTTTGATTAGGGCCTCTAAAACAAACTCTGCAAAGATTTGTCCTTTTGTAATGTATAGATTATCTACAATTCTTTTTTCATTTACCATCAAATTTGAAATAATTCTGGTCATAGTCTCTAACATCTCATCAACTAGGATGGATACAGTTGGAAGAATAAATCGCTCATTTGCAGAATTTGAAAGATCTCGCTCATGCCATAATGGAATATTTTCAAATGCAACTGCAACTTGACTTCTAACTAATTTTGATAATGATGATACACGTTCACTTTTAATTGGATTTCTTTTTACTGGAACTGCACTGCTTCCCATCTGTCCTTTCTTGAACTGCTCTGCAACTTCTCCAATTTCGGTTCTTTGTAAATTTCTAATCTCTATTGCAATTTTTTCTAGTGTTGCACCAATTAATGCCAACTCAAATACATATTCAGCGTATCTCTCTCTGGGGACAACTTGCGTTGTAACTTCTGCTGGGAATAACTTTAATCGCTTTGCAGCTCTTCTTTGCACTTCAAGTGATTTTGCACCCATTAGTGAGCCTGTACCGACAACTCCTAGTGTCTTACAAATCAAAATTCTTTTCTTAATCTCCTCAATTCGTTCTACATGTTTTGCCATCTCTGCTGCCCAATTTGCAAATTTTAATCCAAATGAAATGATACTTGCATGCTGACCATGGGTTCTACCAACTGCTGGAATCTTTGAATGTTTTACTGCTTTTTTTGCAAGAATTGATGCCATCTTTGCAACTTTTGGTTCGATAATTTGTAATGCATCTCTCATCTGCATCGAATTACTCGTATCAACTAAATCATTACTTGTAAGACCATAGTGAATCCAAGGCCTTGCATTTTTACTACATTTCTCACTAAGTGACTCTACTAGAGCTGCTGTATCGTGATCACTTTTTGCTTCTAACTGTTTGATTCTTTTTGCAGTTATTTTTCCAGACATTGCAGCTCTGTGAATTTCTATGCCTATGCTTTTTGAGATCATTCCTATCTCGCTTTGGGAAATGGCAGCTGCTCCCTCGATTTCCAATTGATAGTCTACTTTTTTTTGCTCACTAAAAATATCCATCATTTCTTTGGTGCCATAACGACCATTATCGATAGGTAGGATTGCCAATACTCCTAATCGTTATACATGGAAAATAAATCTACTTATGAATTCTAAACTTAATTCATTCTATCTCTTAATTGATGACAATCACAAAGACAACCTTTTTGACAATTCATTCTTTTACAATCTGAACAAACGTTTTTTTTCCAGTATGGGGCTGTATTCATACTAATATCTCTGATTTACCTTGAAAGTTCCTTTTTTTACTTGAAGGAGAATTTTGATTAAATACAATGTCCAAATTCCCATCAAAATATAATATAGTAAACTTACATCTGGCTCTTCTGTAATATTTTCTGGTTTTTCTTCTGCAGGTAGATCAAAAGGAGGCATGTATACAATTCCAAGTAAAATTGGAATTCCTAATAATACAATTATTGGCACTACCATGATATTTTCTAATTATATGGGCTGTAATTAGTGTAAATTTTTGCTACTGAATGAAAATACATGTCTCTCATATCCTCCTCTACACAAACAGATAACAAATTGACAATATCTGTCGATGTAATTATTCCAACTACCTTATCATCATCGATAACTGGTAATTTTCTTATTCCTCTTGCATGCATTAAATCTGCTGCACTTCTCACTGTTTCATCTGAATTAATTGAAAATAGAGGTGATGACATTATTTGTTTTATTGGTGTGGTTATTTGATATGCATGAGCTGCAATTTTAATTGCAAAATCTCTATCTGTAACAATTCCTACTGGTGAGTTATATTCCATTACGATAACTGCTCCAACCTTGGCATCCTCCATCATTTTTGCAGTTTCATTTACTGTTAGTGTTGCATCCACAGATATCACTGATTTGGTCATTATGTCTGAGATAGTCATTGATTTGGCATCTGTCATCTTTTGAATTTGTATTTGATTCCATATTTTATAGTCTCCTAGAAAATCAAAGATGAAAATCATCTTAGATAATTTCAATTGGATTTAAATCAAAAAATTAGATTGTTTTACTATGGGATTTCAAATAAAGAAAATTCTTGTTCCTTTAGATGGTTCTTCAAATTCATTTAGAGGACTAGGTGTTGCTATTCACATGGCACGAGAATCTCATGCAACTATTACTGGTCTTTATGTGGCAGGCATTGTAAAGCCTAGAACTAATGATCCTATCACTCCCTTGGAAAAAATTTTACTAAGTCATGCCCAAAAAATTATGAAAAAAGCTAAATTGCTAGCTGCAAAAAAGGGAATTTTATTTTTTGACAGGGTATCATATGGTGATGATGGAAAAAGAATTGTCGAAGTTGCTGAAAAACAAAACTTTGATCTTATTGTAATTGGTTCAAGAGGAATGGGTGCAGCAAAAGAGATTTTTTTGGGAAGTACCTCAAATTATGTCCTTCACAAATCTAACAAGCCTGTCTTAGTAGTGAAATAAATGATGGACTTGGAAACAAAATCAATAGCATATTTGGGGAAATTACTTGAAAAAACTCAAGAATCTTTTGATGGATTATCTTCTAGATGGGATGAATTACAACCCAAAAAAGAATTTAATGTAAAAATATCTGAAGATTTTCATCTTGGATTTGTTTTTGGAAAATTAGAGGATGATTTTGTTGGTTGGTTCTATTCAGAATATGGTAGATCAATGACTGATCATGAATATCTACAATTTTGGATAAAATGTCGTAAACTTGTCAGATCGTTACATGAAAAATACGATGTCTTTTATTTTCAAGAATAATCCAATACTGCTAATCTAACTTCTAGTTCGTTTCTTAACAGCTGCAACCTTTTTTGATGATCTAGCTTCATTTGTCTTTGCACTTGATTTACTGACTTTACCTTCAGTTTTCATACTTTTGCCGCTTCTTCTTGCTGCTCTGGAGGCCTTTGCTCTCAATGACTGCTCTTCTTTTTGTTTTTCAATTTCTTTTTCTGTTAATTGTTTTCTTACCACAAATAATGAAATAATTTAATCATAGATAAATTAGATCATTAATTTCATGTTTGATTGATTATTTTAAAATCATTTTACAAATCTCCTGATGATTTAAATTGGATTAAAGGGAATTTTTACCAATACTCATGTCTTCTAGTGTACCGAGAAAAATTGGAGAAAATCAATATCAGATTGATGCTGATTCCAATCTTGGAATGAGGGTTCCTGTAAGAATCTATGCTGATGAACCGCTAATGCAAAAAATGCTCTCTGATAGAACAATAATGCAGGCAAAAAATGTAGCCTCTATTCCTGGTATAGTTGGCCACAGTGTGGTTTTACCTGATGGACATGAAGGTTATGGTTTCCCAGTTGGTGGAGTTGCTGCTATGGATGCAGAAGAAGGAATGATTAGTCCTGGCGGTGTTGGGTATGACATTAATTGTGGAGTGCGTTTACTTCGTTCAAATTTATCTGAAGACACAGTTCGTTCAAAACTAAAAGAACTAGTTACAGATCTTTTTAGCTCTATTCCTTCTGGTGTGGGTTCTAAAGGATCTGTTAAACTTACTCCTTCTGAACTTGATGAAGTTTTAGTAAATGGAGTAAATTGGGCAATTGATCATGGTTATGGTTCATCAGATGACTCTGATGTTTGTGAAGAAAATGGTAAAATTCAAAATGCTGATCCAAACAAAGTTTCTGATAAAGCAAGAAAAAGAGGAGCACCTCAACTTGGCAGTTTGGGTTCTGGAAATCATTTTCTTGAAGTACAAAAAGTTGCAGAAATACATGATGAAGAAGCAGCTAAGAGAATGGGAATAGAGGAAGGGACAATTACAGTTTTGATTCATTGTGGATCTAGAGGCTTTGGCCATCAGGTATGCAGTGATTATCTTAGAGTATCAGAACAAGCTATGGAAAAATATGATATTCATTTACCTGATAGAGAACTTGCATGTGTTCCAAATAATTCTGAAGAAGGTGAATCTTATAGAAAAGCTATGTTTTCAGCATTGAATTTTGCTTGGAGTAATAGGCAAATGCTAACTCATTGGACGCGCAATTCTTTTCAGCGTGTTTTTAATCAATCAGAATCTGATCTTGATATGAAATTGGTTTATGATGTAGCTCATAATATTGCTAAAGTAGAAAAGCACAAAGTTGATGGTAAAGAACGTAATTTGGTTGTTCATAGAAAAGGTGCAACAAGAGCATTCCCTGCAAATCGAAATGAAATTCCACTAAAATATCGTGATTTAGGACAACCTGTTTTAGTTCCAGGCTCAATGGGAACTTCAAGTTGGATTTTACTTGGACAACCAAATTCAATGAATTTGAGTTTTGGTTCTACTGCACATGGTGCTGGCAGAACAATGTCTCGTTCTAAGGCTAGAAGAAATTTTACTGAAGAGGATGTAAAAAAATCTCTAAATGACAAAGGCATATTCATCAAAGCATTAACTAGAGACGGGGTTGTTGAAGAAACTCCTCAGGCATACAAAGATGTTGATTCTGTAGTTAATGTGTCTCATAATTTGGGAATTGCCACAAAAGTTGCAAAATTAGTACCTATTGGTGTGATAAAGGGTTGAGCGAAGAAGATTCTGAATTAGAAAGATTAAAGGCAAAACGACTAGCTGAAATGCAGAAAAATATTTCTACAAAACAAAAAGTTGAATCCGATACAAATTCTAAAAAAGAAATAATTTCTGAAAATCCACGTGACTCTCTTATCAAAATACTTGGATTTAGAGGATTAGAAGTTTTACAAAATGCTGAATCACAATTTCCCAATGAAACTAAAATGATTATTGAAAAACTATGCGAATTAATTAAAACTGGTGAAATTAATGAAAGTCTTGATGGGGGAAAATTGTTGACATTATTTAGATCAGTTGGTATGAATGTAAGAATGGCAACAAAAATCAATGTTGAACAAGATGGAAAATTTGTGTCTCTAAGTGATAAACTCAGCAATCAATCATCTGATGACGGTGATGAGTAATGAATATTGTTTTAGAAATTGGAACAAAAAATTACGCAGATGATTTATTGACAATCAAAAAAGCATTATCTCATATGGAAAGTCTTGTATCTGGTTATAACGGATATGCCCTAAGTGAACCTTCATCTAAATTTGGATGGACATTTTTTAAATTAGCCTTTAAACCAAATTTACAAAACGGAATAGAAGAAAAATTCTCTGATATGATTATGAAATATCCTGCAAATGATCAACATGGAAAATTTGCAAAATTTATGTCCGATTATTTTATTTCTAAAGGCTGTGATATTAAAATAAAAATATCTGACTAGACTCTTCTTCCTCTTTTTCCACCTTTCTTTCTGGTGGTGTCATGAGGAATTGGTGTTACATCATCAATTCGTCCAATTTTAAATCCGCCTCTTGCTAATGCTCTAATTGCAGCTTGTGCACCTGGGCCAGGAACTCTGGAACCTACTCCACCAACAGCGCGAACTCTGATGTGAAATCCTGTAAATCCTTTAGTTCTTGCAACATCTACAACTGCATTTGCAGCTTTCATTGCAGCAAATGGTGATGACTCGTATCTATCTGCATTAACATGTACACCACCAGAACTGATAGATACAGTTTCTGCTCCTGTAAGGTCGGTCATGTGAATAATTGTATTATTATAACTACTGTAAATATGAGCAATTCCCCATTTATCGGGACCCTCTTTTTTTGTCTCTGGTTGATTCTTTGATTTTACTTCGACTACAGATTCAGTCTCTTCGACTACAGATTCAGTCTCTTCAGCAACTTCTTCTTTAATCTGAGCTTCAATTTCTGACAATGTTTAATCAGGCCTCAAGGGGTTTAAAAAACATTGATTTTCTAAACTTGCCTTAATTTGGGCAAAAATTCATGATCAATGACTATTCATATACTATCTCTATTTGGATGCATTAATTGGCATCTATTCTATTTTTAGCCATTGGAGTGGCAGTTGCAGTGACATTGATGGCTTCATTAGCAATTCATTTTTTGACACCGATCAGTGATTCTGGTCTCTCTCCTCAAGAACAAACCTGTCAACAGATTGCTAATGAAGGATATAGAATTCATTCAATTTATCCTGATACTGATCTAGATTATCTACCTGATGATGATTTTAAACGTTTGATGTATCTGGATGAATTATGGATTACTGAATGTGTTAATGTTTTACCAGCTGAATCAATTTTTAGTATTGTAAATAATGTTGAACGAAATTTTTCTTATGGTGAATGATTATCCAAAATGCTTCCAACCGCTGTCTTTTAACTGAATCAAACCTTTATCGTTTTTAATGTATACTCCTTTACCTGACGTGACAAAACCTATTTCTATGATTGGGATTTTCAATAATTTTGCATTCTTTATAATTATTTTTTTGTCGTTTGGAGATACTGTAAAAACAAATTCATATTCTTCTCCACCATTGAATACTAGATTATTTAAATTTAATTTATAATATTTTACAAAATTTTCTAAATCTTTTAGGGCTGGAATTTTAGTTATGATAAATTTATTTTTACTTTGCTTTGCCATTTCATTTAATGTCGTAGATAATCCATCACTGGAATCCATTGATGATGAAAAATATTTTTTGTTTTTTATGCCAAAATTTAGTCTAGGTTTTGGTTTGATGACTGAATTAATTGCTTTTTTTACAAATATTTTTTCTCCTTTTTTCTTATCAAGAAGCATATTCAATCCTGCTGATGTATATCCAAATGGACCTGTAACAAATACCAAATCTCCTTTTTTCGAATCTCTTCTTGTAATTATTTTATCTGTAATTCCAAAGAGACATACATTGAATACGATTTCTTTTCCTCCATTCGTATCTCCTCCTAGCATTGAAATATTGAATTCTTTACAGGCTTTTCTAAATCCTAAAACGATTTGGTTAACTTTTGAGCGTGAAATTGTTTTTGGAAGATTAATTGAAATCATTCCATATGTTGGTTTGACACCTTTAGATGCAAAATCGCTTACACATGCTACAACACTTTTCCTTGCTGCGTCGGATAATTTCATTTTAGATGGAATATCTGTACTTTCTACTAATGTGTCTGTTTTTGCTACAATTTTGTTTTTACCTAAATTAAAAACTTCAACATCTTCTGAATCAAATTTCTTTTTACCTAATCCTTTCTGAAAAATTTCAATTATTGAAGTTTCATCTAATTTTTTCATAACTTTGATTTACCATTTTTATTGCATCCTTGACTATCTCTTTACATTTCTCTTCGTTATTTGATTCTGCTGAAACTCTAATGATATCTTCTGTATTTGATTTTCTAATTAATACCCAACTGTCTTCATCGATAATTCCTTTAATCCCATCCAATGTAATTATTTCAGAATAATTTTTAGAAAATTTGGATTTTACTTCTTCAATTGTTTTGTCATGAAAATCTGAATCAATTTTTGTTTTATCTCTTATTTGATTATAACTTTCCATGTAATTTAGAACTTCATTAAATTCTGCACTACCTAACATGGATGCAATAAGACCACTTGTAAGAATTCCTTCTCTACAATAATTGAATTCTGGTAAAATAAAACCCCCACTGCTTCCTTCGCCCCCAGCTTGAGCATTATTTTTTAACATGAGATCTATCACATTTGCTTCTCCTACTTTGGATCTTTGTACAGTTCCACCCTTTTCTTTGATGAACTTTTCAACTGAAACACTAGTATCTATACTAAGAACAAATTTCTTATATCCTAACTCTAATGATTTTGCTACGCCTAATCCAAGTGTGACATCTGGCGTTTGTTTTTTTCCATCATTGACTACCACTAATCGATCTCCATCTAGATCAAATGCAAATCCAATATCTTTTTTATTGGTTGTAGTTATTAATTCTGATAAGTTATCTGATGTGGGGTCAGGCCCTCTTGAACATGCAGAAATATTTTCATTAATTACTTTAACACTGCATCCAATTTCTCTTAATAATTCTGGAGCAAAGCCTTTGGCTGCACCTCCTCCAATATCCACTATAATTTCTGGCCTGTTTTCTAATTTTCCTATGATTTTTTTTGCATCTTCTATGTATGATGTTGATATTTTACTCTCAATACCGATTTTTGTTTTTAAAATTTTTTGATGCTGGATAATTTGAGGAAGTTCATGCTCATTTATCCCTCGTCCATCAATGATGAATTTCATTCCATTCCATTCTAATGGATTATGGGATGAAGAAATTACCAATCCTGCACCATAATTTCTTGCTTCTCTAAAAACCACTGGGGTTGGAACTGTTTCTAAATTAAAAACATTAATTCCATTTTTCATTAATGCCGCACTTGCTGTATCTTTTATCATTGATCCTGAAGGCCTGGTATCTTTTCCTATAACACATTTTTTTGATTTAATTAATGATGAAAAATTATTACAAAATTCAAGTACATCTTTTAGGTTTAAATCATCTCCAAATATCCCTCTAATCCCTGAAATTGTTTTTTTCATTTAGTCCATTTCGGAAAGGCTTTTTATTAACTCTGATGGATTTATCCAAACGTGCCTTGGTAGCTCAGCCTGGTAGAGCGAACGCCTCGTAAGCGTTAGGTCGCGGGTTCGTACCCCGTTCAAGGCTCTGTTAAATTTTTAAAATTTTAGATAATTGTTAATTTGATTCAATAACTGTTTCTATGTCTGTTTCTAGTTCTTTTCCTAAACCTTCCCACCATTGTTTTGTTTGATCTGTCAAATAATTCGCCTTGTAATTTACTTGAAATTGTCCTTTATAGATCTGTCGGTTCATTAACTATTGATCAATCCTTAACGATATCTAAAAATATTCTAACTTTCTTTTTCCTCTTTCTTATTTTTCATCTTCCTATAGATTATTATCATGAGGGTGGCACCTGCACAACCCCAAAACAATGGTGATAATCCTGGATCAATGGTTGGTTGTAATATTCCCATAAAACCTAGCGACATTATTGCCACAAGAATTAATCCGATCATTTCAAGTAATTTTGCCATTTCGCTATTGATTTTCTTAAATCAAAAAGATATATGGTTTTGTAAATCCAGTGATTTATGGATAAATATCTATTAGTAATTTTAATTTTTATGGTTGTAACTATTCCAATTGCATTTGTTGAACCATCATCAGGAGAAATTCGTGATCGTCCTTATTTTGAATTAATGTGGATTGCTATAGCCGGAATAATTATCATTGTTCTTTACAGTTCTTTCAAAGAAAGAAAAGAACGACAAGCATTTAATGCAAAAAGAAGATCTAGAAAATAAATTTTAAAGTTCTAATCCAAATGACCCTGCAATACTTGAGAAGTTTATGTAAGAGTCCAAATATTGTCTGCCCTTTGAAGTAATTACAAAAGTATTCTTACCGTCAAATTCTATTTTGTTGATTAGACCAGCTCCTGTCAAATTTTCCAAGAATTTTGATAATCTTGAATGTGATAGATTTGCCTTTGTAAGAAGTGATGTCGTTTTGATGCCTTCTTGACCAGACTGTTGAGTTGCATCTAGTAAATCTGCAACAATTTGCATACTGGTTCTATAGGAAGCCATATGTAACTAATTTTAAAACTATGATATAAGGGTATTACCACTAATTCAGATCAGATAAATAAGCTCTGGCTTGATTTTCGTGCAATGCCTTCACAATCACCAATTCCTTGGTTTGATGACTTTGTAGGTATTGCGTATAGATATTATGATCTGAGGATGAATGTTGTTCCATTATTTACTGATAGGAAAGAAGCAGCTTCACTCTGGCATGACACAATACATTCTTGGGTAGATCCATCAATTAAAATTAGATTTTTAGAGATCGGTGACAAATATTGGTTTATCATGGGTTCAGATTCACAAAAACCTGACACGAATCTATCTTTTTTTAAGGAATTACCAAAATCTGAAAATTATGAACGATTCAAAAAAGGTCATGATGGTGAAGCATATCTTAGATTGGGGATATATGTTGAAAAATTACTTGGTGATGTAAAGAAAGATGCAATGTGCAATTGCAGTCATGAAGCCCAAGATCATGATGAGGGTGACGGGGATGTCTGTCTATTTAACAAATGCAATTGTAAGAAATTTTCAAGTTTTCAAGTTAATTTACTAAAAAAGAAAAAAATAATTACTGACATTAAATTTTTAGAAGAAACTGATGTAAAAAGTGATCCACTTGTTTGGAATTGTATTAACATAAACAAACTTTCAAAATTAGAATAGAATTAATCTAGATGTTTGTTCACTCTAACGTGTTCACCTGGATAATATTCGCTAAGTTTTTTTGAATAACATTTACCACATAATGTGCCATCAATTTTCCATTCTTCCATGGCCTTGAAATGAAGTTCTATTAGATCACTGCAAATTATGCATTTTTCTTTTTTACCCAAGTAACACTGCTCTTTTCACTCGATATAAAAAACATTCTGGAATAAACCATGTTTAAAAAAATTATGTTAAATATTACTGGTTTATACTCAATTTAGGTAGGCAGTCTGACCAATGTAAACCTCCTGCAAGATTTTTACTTGGTTGGACTACTACCTTTGAAATTAAAATAAACTAGATGTGAGTTTTTTCAATGCTAAAATTTCATCTTCTTCTTGTCTGATTTTTTTATCAATTACTCGAAGCATTGAATCATTCCAAACATGTTGAGAAAAGAAATTGTGTTTGGTATTTGCCAATTCAATCTCATCATCCACCACTGTATCTTCAAGAAATTTCGTCACAACTACATCTGCAATCTTTAAAATTCTAGAATTAAGTTTAAAACTACGAAAAATTGGTTCCAATTTTCTCACATCCCCTTTAAAATCTCCTTTTGACTCGAGAATTTTTTTATGAAGTATTCTAAAATATACTGCAACATAAAATAATGTTGCATACCTTTTTGTTTTATGACCTCCTTGTTTTCCATATTTCAATGATTTTTTTGCAAATTCTTTCACAAGATACGGATATAGTAAAATTCTATAATCATCTTTAAGATTCTCATTAAATATGTCATCATACTTACTTCCTCTTGGAAGAAATTGAGCTGGTGAACTATATGCTTCTGTAGGCCTCTGTTCAATTCCTGCAACTAGTGATTGTATTGCATCTTTTGCAACAATGACTTTTTTATGATTGTCTGGAAGATAGTTGTTGTATATTACATCTCCGTCATACTCACATTGTTTTGATTTAGTTTTTGTATCAAAAGAACCTGCTTGAATCTCATAAAAATAACCACAATTTTTCAGCTGTGCTTTCACTGATTTGTGAAAATCCATTAATGAAACTAGATCTTTTCCTCTCACTGAATTTTGAGAATTTCTATATTTTGTAATGTTGTTTTGTTCTTGTTCATCATCTGCTTTGATAATTGTAACCGTCATTGAACCATCCATGTTTTTTGTTCTCTTTGAATGATCAAGAATTGAGTTTGATGTTTGTGCTCCGTTAACAATTTGAGGTGCATGAAGTTCAATCATGTTTTCACCTAACTCCGAAAAATCACTAACTACAATAGTTATTCCATTGTTGTAAAAGAAAAATTTGCCTGGGTTACTTTGTAAGGTTTCTCTTAACCCTTTGTTAACTGTAGTTTTAAACTGCATCCATTGTCTAATGTTGGATTCAAAGACATAATCTTTATTCTTACTTACAAATTCAGTTAATTCACGTAACTTCAAAATCCCTAGAATGGTGTTTTCATGTCTTAACATTCTTTCTAATTTGATAGATGATTTTTTACCAGCTGCTGGTTTTTTTATTCTATCCCATAGTTTTTGAATTATTACTTTTTGGTCTATGATTTCTACTATATCATCAGTATAGTCTACGTCTTGATCTGTTACATAACAACATTTTATCTTTAGATTTTTTTCTTTAATTTTTGTGACAAGTTGAGCAAGTTCGGGTCTCATTTTCACCACGTCTTTTGCAAGTAATCTTTGTGCGTCTTCTTTGAATTTTGCAATAGCTTCTAAAGAATGCGATGTTCCGTATTTTGATTGAAATAATCTAATAGTATTATCTGAGAAATCTACGGGAAGATAGGCATCAATTCCTAGATCATTTGCTCCGTCTACAATTGCATCAGCAGCATCATCTTCGGTGGCCTCAAAAACTCTTGTTAAAATCCATTGAAGGAAATTATTTCCTTTCTCTACTTCATTTTTTGAATTTTCCGCATACTCGTGAATACTTTCTTGTATATTTTCTGCAAATCCTTCTAGTGGGGGACTGGAATTCTTTTGAACTAACAATGTGTGTGAGCCCGGTATGTATTCTAACAATCCATTTCCGTTTTGAGACAATTATGTCTTCTAATGTGTTATATATTTAGAGAATTAGGTAATTATGTAATAACTTTGAAAAGGAAATGATGTGATTTGCTAAAAAAAATAATGATAATTGGAATTATTGCAGTTATTGTAATTATGATAATCGCTTTAATGATTTCAGATTTTTCCACTGAGGAAAATTCTGAAGAATCTGAGGTTGTTGTTACAGGTGACATTATAATGCCTACAAAATCTTCCAGACCTGGATGTGAGAAGATTGATAGATGTTACATTCCCTCTCGTATTGTTATTGATTCTGGAGAACAAGTTACATGGATAAATGAAGATTCTGCATTTCACAGTGTAACTTCAGGATTTTATGATGAACCTTCTGAACTATTTGACAGTGGACATCTAGATCCATATCAATCGTTTACTGTTGATTTTGATAAAAAAGGCACATATGATTATTTTTGTACTCTTCATCCTTGGATGAGTGGACAGGTTATAGTAGAATAAGGTACCCGAGGGAGTCGAACCCCCTTGTATAAGCTTTGCAGGCTCACGCATAACCGTTCTGCCAGAGTACCGTTTTAAAAAACACAAAATGAATAATTAAACTCTTTAGATCAGAATTTGTTAAATGGTTTTGAAGCCAACTTCACATCTTCCCCTTTTATCGTTTTTCTACTAGCGTGAGAAGCCATATCGACTGCACTTTTAGCAATGCCGTCTGCAATCTCTTCAATTATTCTCCTCAATTCCTCTGCTGATTCGTCACTTACTCTTTCTGCACCTGCTTTCTTTAGAATTCTATACATTGCAGATAATCCTAATTCCGATGATTTCATGAATTTAGTTTTAATTTTTTCCGAAAAAAGATAACGAGTGAAAAAATGTCACCAAGGAATCGATTTATACAGACTATTTGGTTGATTGATAAAGAATGACTTGGTATTTTGATTCTCACATACATTTGTCTGATTCTGAGTATGTTTCAGATATGGAATTTCTTTTAAAGCAAATGGAATATTTGAAAATTAAGGCATGCTGTGTTTCAATGGATTATAATAATTCATTACAGACATTAGAACTTGCTAAAAAAAGTAATTTGATTTTACCTTTCATAGGCATTCATCCTGAATGTGCTAATGATGAAATTGAAAATATTTCTAAATTGATTGAAGAAAATCACGATAATGTTGCTGGAATAGGAGAAATTGGATTAGATCCAACTTATGTTGATAAAAATGAAGATGCAGAAAAACAAATCCAGGTATTTGAAACATTACTGTCATTTGCTGAAAAATTTGACAAGCCGGTATCAATTCATTCAAGAAAAAGTCTCGATGATATTTTTGAAATTATGACTTCGTATAATACAAAACACGCCTTATTGCATTGGTTTGATGGAAGTAAAAAACAACTTCAAAAAGCTATGGATATGGGATTTTTTGTATCCTACGGGCCTGTGATGATCTATGCAAATGATAAGCAAACTTTATTGTCAAAAACTAATGAATCTCAAATTCTTGTTGAAACTGATGGTCCTGTGAGATTTTCAAGATGTTTTGAAATGAAATCTGGGCAAATTAGCTTTATCCCCAGTGTGATTTTCTGTGCTTCAAAAATTTTAGGTAAATCTTTTGATGAGATGGCCTCTTTGTTAGAAATAAATTCAAATTCATTTCTTGGAATATAGGTATAAAATACCCCCTTTCTTTAGATGCCTAGTGGATAGAATAAAGCGAATTTCATATGAAGTTCTAGTAGATCACAAATCTAAATTTGGTGAAGATTTTGCTGATAACAAAAAGGCATTAGATCAAGTCTCCATAGTACGTTCTAAAGGACTGAAAAATGAAATTGCAGGATATATTACAAAATTTATCAAAAAAGAAATCCGTGAAGAAAAAGCAAAACAGGCTAGAATCACAGCATCAAAATCTGAACAGCAAGTTGATGAACCATCTGAAATAGAATTAACTGAAGATATTGTTGCCGAAGAAATAACTGAATCTGTTGTAGATGATGAGATCGTTATGGATAATGAATCTGTTGTAGGGGATGAAACTATCATAGAAATGCCTGCTGAAGTGGAATCTTCTGATAATGTGGAAGAAAAAACTGAATAATAAATTAAATATTATTTATCAATTTTAAATTAGATATCGGTATGTTCATTGTAAAATTCGTAGGTGGCGCAAAAAAGTCTTTTCCGATGGAACAGCTGAAAATTGATAAATCCAATCTAACCATCCGAGAAATGATCAATTTACTTTTAGAATTAAAACCTGTAGATACCCCTAAACTTGACACTGATAATGTTTTAATTGCAATTAATGGGGCTGACTCTTCTGCAATGGATGGAAAATCTACAATAATAAAAGAAAATGATCTTGTAAGTATAATTCCTGTTATTCATGGGGGCTCATCAAAAAAATTTAGTTTTGAATTTTCTAAAAAAACAATCCAAGTTATCGGAATAAAGGGCCAAAAATCAATTGACGTAAAATTCATAGACGACTTAAGAAAAAAATATCCTAAAATTCTTCTTCAAGCTGTTTCTAGTAATTTTATTTTAAATAACTATCATTTAAAAAAAATTATTTCACTATCCATTGAATCTGAAAATAATTCTATTTTACTTTCAAATAAACTTGAAACTGATATTATAATGCGATTTGCTTTAACTACACAAATTTCTGATGCAATTAAAAATGCTGGAATAAAGCCAAATATGGATTTCACAATTATTGCAATAGGAAATAAAAAAACTCTGAATTCTTTATATCTGGAATTGATGCCAATCTCCACAACAATATTTTCAAAAAATAATGAATCTTTTCTAAAAAAACATTTCAAAATAACTACAAAACATACTAATTCAATACATTCAAAAAATCCTTTAGCTGATATTCTGGTTGAAAAGGCTGCTGTATTATTCTGACATACTTCGTTTAGTCTTTTCAGTACTAAGTATATCTGATTTTTTTAGAATAGACACTCCTGTTTTATTGCCTAAAATCTCAATTAATAGAATCTTATCTGGAAATTCAAGAGAAACTTTATTTTTTATTTTATTTGCTATTCTTGTGATTATCTCTTTACTTGATAAATCTGAATTTCTTTTTTCAATTGATATTCTATATGTCTCCTCATCTAAAATTTGATCAGACAGTTCTACTACACTTTCTTCAATTTCTTCAATTTTAGATTCAATAACTCTCTGTATTGGTATGATTCTTTTACAATATCTTACACTCCATGGCTCATCAAGAAGCATTTCTTTGATTCTTCTTACAATTTCAATAGGATCAAGTTTTGTTTCGGCAGTCAAAATTCCTGACATGTTAGTAATTGTAATTTTAACATCCGAATCCCCAAACTCTCCTAAAATATCTATTAATTCATCTTCAGTTTCTGGTTCTAAGTGCCTAGGACAAGTAATTATAAGATTCATAATTGTAAAATTTCTTCTTTAGTTAAAGAACCTTCCCGGATAATATTGATTTCTTCATTTTCTATCTCGATAATAGTTGATTCACCACTACTAGTAATTATTCCACCATCAACAAAAACGTCATAATTTTGTAAACTCTTTAAACATTCTTCTGGATTTGTATATGATAAATTTCCAGAAATATTTGCACTAGTTCCAACAAGATAATTACATTTTTTTAACAACTCTAATGTGCATTTATGATCAGGCACTCTAATGGCAATTTTATTTTTCAAATTCATTGATTCTTTTATTTTTTTATCTGTCACTTTCAAAATTATTGTTAGTGGGCCTGGCCAAAATTTTTTAACAATTTTCTTAGTAAATTGATCAAATTGAGCTATTCTTTCAGCTGTTTCTATGGAATATGTTAAAACCGGAACTGATTTTGTAGTGTCTCTGGATTTTATTTTATATATTTTTTCTATTGATGCTTTATTGTATGGATCACATCCTATCCCGTAAACTGTATCTGTTGGAAAAATTACGATTCCACCTTGACTGATTATTTGAGAAGCTTTCTCAATTCCCTCTTTGTCACAACTTACTTTCAATGATCATTCTTATTTTTTTTCTTTAATTATCATTTACATTTGAATGCATTTTTAACATCTTATGCTATAATTTGGAAAATATGTAAACTGCAGATTATGTATATGGTGGTTCTGAAGATGATTTTGATGATAATTTAGACGAATTTGATAAATTACTATATGCTTAATCCAAAATTATCTGCAAAGTTTGTGAATCTATAATATGCTTGTAAAAACTCTCTTCCTGGCTGGCTAATTTTATATTTGTTTGAACCTTGATTCTCTACTTTCTCTAAGAGTCCTTGTGATACTAGAGTTTTCAAAATGATTGAAATCCTTGAATGTGAAATATTGGCTTTTCTAATTAGATAAGTAACTGATGCTCCATCTTCGTCTTGCAAGTCATCCCTTGTTGTTGCTAGGATGTCTCCAATAATTTTCATATGTGTTCTATATTCGGCCATTTACTTATTGATAATTATCTTAATTTCTATGATAGGACACTGATATTTTCCAATATACTAAAAAGATAAAAGAATTTGACAAATTTTTAATTCTTTGAAATTTTGAGCCTGACAGTAATTATTCTAAATCATCAAATTTTATCTTTGTTAATGGCACTTTGCTTACTGGAATGAATAATGCTATCAATCCACCAATTTTGATAATCATTGATGCTGAGTATAAAATTGATTCAGGAAATACAAATGAATACCACCCCACAAATTCCCCCAATGCTAAAAGCCCCAATCCTACAGAAACTGAAATTGCCCCTTTATTCTTATTATCAAAATACGATAACATTGTTTCAATTGCACCATATGCTAAGAGGATAAATGATAACGATCTAAAAATATGCTCCAATTGAACAGATGAAACTAGGAATAGTGGAATTATTCCTACTGATCTAAAGTAACTAGATTTTGGAAAGAATGATTTTATGCTATGTGAAAATGCAATAAAAAAATATCCAACTGTTTGAATTGCAATTCCTAGAGTTTGAATCCATCTTTCCACACTTCCTGTTTTTGTTACAAAGTCTTCCACCATGTATCCTGTCCATATGACGAAAAATCCTAAACTAATTGAAGAAAATGCAATTGTTAATCTAAATAATGTTGGACTTCCTGTATTTCTAAATCCAATATATGACATTATGCCGATTGCAAGTCCTACCAAAAACCCTACCAAGTTAAGAATATTTTCTAATAAAAATTCCAATGATGAATAGAAATGAGTTTAACTAATTATTTTAATCTGATGAATCATTACACTATTTTGTTAATCCCATTCATCCAAAGAACCTGAAGTATGGCCTTCTGTACTGCTTGCATAATCTCCTAAAATATCTGAATATTTTGGTTCATTATGAGCTACAAATTTTACATATTCTCCATAACTCATATCCAGATCACAAGAACCACATTTAACAACTGAATAATCCATTGCCAATTCAGCATCTTTTTTGCATTTTGGGCATTTTATCTTCATGCCCACACAGTTCTTTGATAATTATTATTGTTTTACATTCAAAAAAAGATAAAAGGAGTTCTCTATTCTCAATTTTCATGAGTCAAACTTGTACCAAATGTAAGAATTCTATTCCTGATAGTGAAGAACTTGGAGTTGTAGCTGCAAAATATCCCACATGTAACAAATGTTGGGCTGAATGGAAAGAATATCAAATTATGGTTATGAATGAAATGAAATTAGACATGTCTATGCTGGATCACAGAAAATTATTGAAAAAGCATGAGAAAATCTTTGTAGGTGTATTATCTCCGGAAGGAGAAGTAATTGATTATTCCAACGAAGATAATAGAAAACCTGATGAGCCTGCAAATGTCTAAAAATTCAAATGTTTTTTAGCATTTTCAGGAATAACTATCATTATTCGTCTTTTTGAATCTTCATCCAAACCACTGATTATTTTTTTAATTGTTTTTGCAAGAATTTCTCTCTCATTTTCATCCAATGTCAAAAATATCTCTAAAATTCCATCAATATTGAAAGTGATTAGTTTTTGTGGTGATCTAGCAACCTCTGCAATATATGCTGAAAATAGTCCCTCTCTTTGTTCTTCAGATAATGTTGTTAAAATTTTGAGCCATGTTTTAAAAAGTTTTGAAAAGTTAGGAAATGGAATTGTAGGACCAGCTTCTAATGCATTGTTAATCACTTCCATTTTTTCATCATCAGACAATGAAAAAAATTCAATCATTCTTTTTTTTAAAATTGGACTTCTTAGAAAATCTGGTAAATTTGCCAAGTTGATAATAATATTTCCTGCGAAATTTTCACCAACCATCGATCTAAACTCGTCAGTGTTGAATATAAAATCATGTAAAATACTTTAGCTTAAATAAACGAAATAGGCGTTTAACAACATGACATCAACTGTGGTTGTTGGCGGATTTTTTGGAGATGAAGGAAAAGGAAAGATCATCTCATATTTGGCAATTAAAGATAATCCAAAAATAATCGTTCGTGGTGGTGCTGGTCCAAATGCTGGTCATACAATTAGAGATGGAGATAAAGTGTATAAGGTAAGAATGTTGCCCAGTGGATTTCTAAATAAAAATGCCAAAGTAATGATTGGACCTGGAGTTGTAATTAATCCTGATGTTCTCAACAAAGAAATTCAAGATTTTGATGTTACAGGGCGTGCATTTATTGATAAACACTGTGGAATCATTGAAGAAACACATCTAACTCGAGATTCAAAAGGGGATTTGAAAGAAAAAATTGGAAGTACTGGTTCAGGAACTGGTCCTGCAAATGCTGACCGCGCAATGAGAGTTTTAAAACTAGCAAAAGATTTTGATTCTTTATCATCATTAATCGTGGATGTTCCTTTAGAGGTGAATTCTGCACTTGATGCCAATGAGAATGTCTTGGTAGAAGGCACGCAAGGAACCTTTCTTTCATTATGGCATGGAACCTATCCTTTTGTTACCTCCAAAGATGTCACTGCTTCTGGGATTTGTGCTGATGTTGGTCTTGGACCTACTAAGGTTGATGAAGTGATTGTCGTTTTCAAATCCTATGTTACACGCGTTGGAACTGGACCTCTTGACAAAGAACTTTCACTTGAAGATGCAGAAAAAAAAGGTTGGTCTGAATTTGGCACAGTTACAGGTCGTCAAAGACGTGCTGCAGATTTTGATTTTGATTTAGCTAGGCGCGCAATCATGCTTAATGGTGCAACACAAATTTCTATAACAAAATTAGATGTGCTCTTTACTGATTGTGCAGGTGAAACTTCTTATGATAACTTGTCTGCAGATGCAAAAGCATTCATTACAAATATTGAAAAAGAATTAAACACGCCTGTTACAATTATTGGAACTGGTCCTGAAGTCAAAGATGTGATTGATAGAAGAATCTAGGCTCCTTTGTTTTGGATAAGTTTAATTTGATAACCGACATCTAATTCCTGTGGACAAGTTACAGACTACTGATAAATTACCACGTTACATTCAAGTTCATTCAACTTTAGAATTCACTAGGCTCGTTTGTGCATTAGAACGTGCTCCACGTGTTTCATTTTTGCATGATTATAATGGAAAAAAAATTTTATCTGTACAGATGGATGTTTTAAAAGAAAAACCAATTGTATATTACACACCTCTAGAAAATAATGGTCATTATCTTTGTTATGGATTAAAGGGTGGAAAGGAAGAATCTGAAATTGTCGATACAACTTCTGATGCCAGTAAACTTTATTCTCCAATTGTTAGAATAAAATCATTACCTAAAACATTGCAACCTGGAAATGGTACGCTTGACAGGTATCAGCCTATTGAGTTAGAAGATATGTCAAGTCTAGCAAAACTTACTTGGGGCATAGAGGAAATTCCCTTTCCATTGTTCTTGTTTCCTCATGGTGATAAATGGCTAATTGGGGTTTTCATGAATTTTAATGATGAAGGAACATCCTATTTTTGTCATGTCGTATTGGATTCGGATCCACAAAACCCATTTTTAAAATTCTCTACAGTAAATGGCACTCAACCTGCATTTGTAGCAAATCCTTCTGAACATGGTTACTCTTATATCAAAATAATAAAATTGAAAGACACTCATCCACTAGTAGATTATGGCCACCTTCAAAACTAGACTTTCTCAGATCTCAAAAACTAATGGCAAAGTAATTCTTGCCAATGATTATGATCTGTCTGTTAAAAATTTAGAATCAAAAACAATTCAAAACATAAAGCAACTACATCCATTTTTGTGTGGAATTAAACTAAATTTCCATCTACTTCTTCCATTGGGAGGTAAAGAAATTCTAAAAATTAACAAAACAGCACATAGATATGGATTACAAACCATTGCTGATATCAAATTAAATGATATTGGAAATACAAATAGGGTGACTGCTGAACATTTATGGAATTTAGGATTTGATGCAGTAATTGCAAATCCGATTATGGGTCTTGACAGTTTAAAAAATTTAGTAAAATCTGCTCATAAAAATGGGAAAGGCGTGATCACATTATGTCATATGAGTGCACCTGAAGCTAAATTATCATATGATATGGAAATTAAAATGGGACAAAAACAACAATTATACCAACTATTCTTGAATTGGGCTCTAACTGCAAAAGTTGATGGAATTGTGGTAGGTGCTACATTTCCAAAGATCATTCAATTCTGTTCTAAAAAAGCAGGAAAAAACTTGAGTATCTTTTCTCCCGGTGTTGGTACACAAGGTGGCAATGCAAATGAAGTAATCTTATCTGGAACTAATTATCTAATTGTAGGTAGATCTATTCTAAATTCTAAAAATCCTGTAAAAGTTGCGAAAGAATTACAGTTACAGAGTTTTGGAAAGTAACATCTGTGCTTTTGTTAAAACTGTTTTTGCATTATCAAAAGTAGTTTTTTCCATTGCAGTGTTATAATCCATCCATGTGTAATCTGTATGTTCATGAGATATTTTTACATCTTTAGAATTTGTTTCAGCCAGGAAAAATACTACTTTCTTATGTACTAATTCACCTTGATATTGAAAATTATATTCAATCCATTCCTCAAAATTTTCCACAAATGTTACATCTGTAATTCCTGTCTCTTCTTTTGTTTCTCTTATGGCTGTTTCATGAATTAATTCCCCTTTTTCCATTTTACCTTTTACAAAGTCCCAATGACCTGAAGGATAATGTAAAAGTAAAAATAAATTCTTAGATTCTTCTTTTCTAAATAATACAATTCCCGCAGACGTTTCTTCAATCATTTTCCCAATCTCCTCTTCCTCACTTGATATGTTCTAATTGCTCTCATTAAATCTATTTTTCTAAATTCAGGCCAAAAAATATCCATAAATATTAATTCACTATAGGCACTTTGCCACATTAGAAATCCACTCAATCTCTTCTCTCCTGAAGTCCTTAATACCATATCTGGTGATGATTGTGGTAAATGTGATGTGTAAAGATTCAATTCAATTTCTTTTTTGTTGATATCTTCTACATTAAGAGAACCGTCTTTTATCTTACTTCCAATTTTCTTTACTGCATCTACTAATTCATTTTGTCCTCCATATGCAAGCGCAATATTTAGAAAATGACTGTCATAATCTTTTGTTGCATCATCTAATTGTTGTAAAATTCCTTTAATGGATTCTGGGAGAAGCTCTATTCTTCCAATTCCTTTTACTCTCATTTTACTTCTGTGAATTCTTGGATCATTCAATAATTTCTCTAATCTCATTTGAATTAATTCATAGAGATATTTCAATTCATCATCTTCTCTTTCAAGATTTTCTACTGAAAGTGCATACAAAGTGACAATTTTAATATCAAATTCTTCGCACCAGTCAAGAAGATTTTCTACTGCATCAGCTCCCTTCCAATGACCTTTTTTTGGCATTGCTAGGTGTCTTTTTGCCCATCTCCTATTACCATCTAAAATTAAGGCAATGTGATTTGGAATATCTCCATTTTGAATTTCTTTTTCTAATCTTTTACCATATATCTTATAGAGGCCTGATAGCTGAAAAACTAAATCCTTAATCTTACTAATGTTTGATCACCATTTGATAATTCGTACTTGATAGAAGATATCAGTGTTTTTCAGAAATTGGATTTATTGATCCATTTCAGAATTAAGCCTTTCGCATTTTCACGCACAGATTATGACAAAAGGTGTCAGATAGAGTGTCAGATTGCACAAATCTCTACATTCCACAATGGTATGGGTCTCCAATATCTACACATTACAAATTTCACAATTTTCTCCAAATTTTCACAATTCCCAAAGCGGATGCTTTTCTTGATCAGCATTTTGACCACAATTTCTAATCCTATTTATCACAAAGATCTAAAATTTGTCTTTTTTTGATATGTGATCTATGTATTTTCCTTAAAATTTGCTAAATTTGTGATTAATGGTGGTCAGACACGTATTAGATAGATTTCATCTACAAGTGAGATTTTTCTTGATTAAAATTCTTCATTATCGGATTTGTATTTTTCAGATTAAACTATATTCATGATAATTAAGTAAGATTCATGCCTATAATTACAATAAATATGATAAACAATTAGATTTTTGATTTCTTTTTTAATTTATTTTGATCTAGTAGAAAATTAATTTTTTTTTCTAATTTCTCAATGGCGTTCTTTTGTTGTTTTAGATCTTTTTTCATTTTTTTGATATTCTCGCTTTGTTGTTTATCTGTTAATTCTGACAATGAATTTTTAAATTAAATCTACCATCTAACTGTTTCGAGATATTCATGAGTTAAAATTTGGTTTGTTATCTATCTGGAAAATAATTTTGTAAAAAATGATTTCTTTTTTCTTATAGGTATGGATGTTTTTACCGTCTTTGATCTTTGTTTATCGAGGATGTCATCAAGATCTTTATCCGAAATTAATGTATTTGAATTATTCTTCTTTAATTTCGTTGTTTTAACCACACTTCCTTGTAGTTTTTGTATCTTATCTTCTAATTGCTCGTTCATGGATTCTAAATATGCCTTGTCTGTTTTGTAAATTGGTTTGTTCTTTTCTATACATTCTATAATGAATCTTAATCTGCCCTGATCCCACATTCCTGTGTTTAGAAGATCTGTTGCCATTTTTTTATAATCTGGGTTCAATTTTTTACCTGATTCAAAATTACTAATACTCTTTTCATTTTTATTTGTCATAATTAATTACCTGAAATCAAATCCCATAAAAATCCTAAAAATTCTTTTATCATACTTTACATTACAAAAAAATAGTTAATCACAATACTAAAAAATCATTGACCTTGATCGAACCAAAATTCAGTCTAGATTTTAAATCATTTTCCATAATATTTAAAAAAGTCATTCAGATTGAACTAGGCATAACAATCAGATTTGAAAGTATGAATTTTATACATTTTAACACAACATAATGGAATTATTTCATTATCAAGTAGGATTTCTTTGATCTATATTCTTGTGCTATTCCAAACTCTGTACGTTCTGTAATTTGATGTATCATTAAATATAAGAAACGAGTAAAAATATTCTTCAAGAAACCTGTGTAAGGAATACTTTGCAGGCTTGGACATCTTTCAGAATGAATTCAGTCTGAAATCATTTCTTGATCTTTATGTTTTCTGTATTTTTTAAAGAGGATTGTGGCTGAGATCAACGTTGCTGCCAACCCTCCTAATAATGGTGGAATCAAAGTAAGAGAGGGCTCATTATTAATCATAATGTTGGTAAATTGTAATATGGTTGGATAAAGCGCACCCAATACAATTATTCTCAAAGTATCGCTAATTTGTCTTGGAATTCCTCCTATCCAATTACTTAGCAATGTTCCTGCAAATATTGAACCCATCCCAATCCATAAAATTGGTATTATTCCTGATACAAATTGACCTACAATTACTTTGTCTGTGATTATTGAAATCAATTGTTTATCTGCTTCAACTAATTCTGGATCTACAGCACTAATACCAGCTGGTATTGATGAAAGAATTAGTAGTACTCCTGCAACCATTGTAAACATTCTGATAAAACCCATCGGTGTTGGTTTTGACCAATGTGATAACACTCTATCAATATCAAATGCTCTAATTAAAAACGCAGCACCCAAAATACTTACAAGTACTGCAAATATTTCTGCAGTATAACCCAATACAGTTGCCACTCCTCCAATTAACAAAAGAATTCCTGGAACTCCTAAAAAGAATTTAGAATATTTTGAATCATATGCAAGCATTTTAAGATATTTTCCAAAAACCGCATAAGAGTATTCGACACTTCTACTAACTTTCATTACTACACGTTGCACTGATACCACTGGAAGTACATTTTGAATTACTGGTATGACACTTTCATCATCTTCGCCATCAGAAACAATAACTGCACCGTTTGCAGGAAATTTTTCTAAAACCTTTCTTGTTTCTAGTAAAATTTTCTCATCTGCTTGAACTCCTCTGCTTTTGACTCCTGCAACAGTTACAACCTCAACTTGGTATCCTTTACTGATTAAATCTTCATATGTTTTAATTGCTGCAAACATTGAATTTGAATCTGCATCTTCGGGATCTTCCAAAGCTAATCTCTGAGCTGCCTCAATACACGCATCTCTGCCTATTACAGGCGTTATGATTCCAGCCTTATCTCCTATGTCGTTATCTCTGTCAATACATATTACTAGTAATTTATTTGCAGTCGATTGATTCACATCTTTTTCAATTTTCCCTGTTCTTTGAGACATTCTAATTTCTCTTACAGAATTCCCTTTTAACAATTTCCAACTATTATGAATAGTAAAATTTGGTTTTGAGGCTAGCCTGGTCTTGATTGATCAGAGATTTTAACAAATTCTTTAGATTCTAATTTTAACCTGTCTATTTTTTCCAAAGTTTCACTCATTTCATCTTCTGTACTGTCATTTTCAATCATTTTGGCTAAAACCTTGGTTTCTAAAATATGGGAATTAAATGATTTTAGAGCATCCATGTAGCTGATGTAGCTTGTTTGCCATTCTTCAGACGGTTTTGATGTAACAAATTCACTTATCTGCGTAGTTACTTGAGATGATGTCACTTCAGTCACTCTGATATATTCTTGTGGGGAAATCTTTCCTGTTCGTAGATTATCATATTCAATCTCAACTGATTCTTCTAAAACTTCATGAATATTTTTTACCCCATCTAAATAATTCTCATAATCAGACACAACAAAAGTTGTCTCGATATCTTGAGGAATTATCCATAACAAAAAACTTGCACCTGTAATTGCAGCTAAAATTATAGCTGTAGTTGCAATTCCTTTTTTTGATGCCATTTTGTAATTTTACTAATAAGGAGCTTATAATTGGTAATAATTGATGAAATCTTCATTTTTCAAATAAATAGTGAAAAAAATATGATTTTTTAAAATATTATTAATTTTTTTTTAAAAATACTGATTTTTTTTGTAAATATTTAAAAAATATTTATTTTGATGCCTAAAAAAATTTACGTACATCTAGTCTATAGTGAAATAATTTTCACAGCCTCTGCCTAAATACCACAAAGTTTGAGAAATTTCATAATGGTTCAAGCATATTGCGTAAAATGCAGAGCAAAAAGGGATATCAAAGATCCCAAAGAAACTACACTAAAGAATGGACGTCCTGCTGTAAAAGGTACGTGTCCAACATGTGGTACAAACGTCTTCCGTATCGGAAAGATGGAATAACCTCACACAAGGTCCACACGATTTCTCTTTTTCAAAACCCATATAGGGTCAACCATGCATTATTTTTTAGTGGCTAAATCTGACTATGAACACCTGCTTGATCGTATTAAGGATAATCTGGGTGGGACTGACAAGGAATCTCAAACTAGATTTGAGCTTCCTGTGGTTGATGTAATGTGGGAAGGACAAAAGACATTTTTGAGAAATTTTTCAGAATTTCCAAAGATTCTACGTAGAGATCCTGACAAAGTTTTGCAATATCTTTCAAAAGAATTTGCAGTTCCAGCAGAAAGATTGGGTGATAAGGCAATGTTTGTTGGGAGAAGAGCTCCTGATGATTTTACAAGATTATTTCAAATTTACGTAAAAGACTATCTTGAATGTCCAACATGTAAAAGTCCTGACACAAAAATTCTAAAAGAAAACCGAATATCATTTTTAATCTGTGAAGCATGTGGGGCAAAATCTACTTTGAAAGGTAAATATGCGTAATGCAATTCTCAGTACGAACTAATAACTATCAACAACAATCAATGCTCAATATTTGCGATGCTGATCTACTTGGAAAAAAAATAATTGAAAATGATTTGACTATGCACATTAGTGAAAATTATTACGGAGAAAGATTTGTTGAAAAAGACGAAGCTGAGTCTTTGTTAAAAAATTCATCAATAATTAACATGGCTGGAAAAGAAACTGTTTCATTATCTTTAAAACTTGGAATTGGTTCTGAGAATGCTGTGAAGATAATTTCCGATGT
The DNA here is from genome assembly GCF_054095935.1 of Candidatus Nitrosopumilus sp. bin_32a. Classification (NCBI taxonomy): domain Archaea; kingdom Thermoproteati; phylum Nitrososphaerota; class Nitrososphaeria; order Nitrosopumilales; family Nitrosopumilaceae; genus Nitrosopumilus; species Candidatus Nitrosopumilus sp. bin_32a. The sequence goes on from NZ_JBSWSN010000002.1 coordinate 77,772, forward strand.
TCCATTTTTAATTATTTTTAACATGTAAAGTTGTTTGATTTGGTTTTTACTTTACAAATTTTTTTAGTTTCTAACAGCAATCCCTTTTATCTAGTAGGAGCATATCTTTTTAATGACTGATACCATTAGTAAAAAATTAGAATCTAAACTAGATGATAAGTTAAGATCAAAGCGGAAACGATCTCCTTTATCAGATGGCTTCAAAAAAGGTAAAGTTGTCAATGAAGTTTTAGATAAACCCACTGTCATGACTCTTTACAAAATGATCACTGATCACATAATAGCATACGTTAATGGTTCGGTAAGTGCTGGCAAAGAATCTGTTCTTTTTTGGGGAGTTGATGATGATGGTGCTAATGTTGCTTTAAAAATTTATTTGGTAAGTACTTCAAATTTTAAAAAACGTGAGCCATACATTATTGGAGATCCTCGATTTGCTCATCTCAAAAAGGGAACAAAAAATCTTGTTTATCTATGGGCAAGAAAAGAGCATAGAAATCTGACTCAATGCTATCAGGCAGGAATTCCAGTCCCTAGACCTTATTATGTTACAAATAACGTTCTTGCTATGGAATTCATAGGTAATGATGGCGTTCCTGCTAAGCAGTTACTAACTTCAGATGTTGACGCAAATGATTATGCGCAAGCAATTTCTATTCTTGGAGATCTTTACAATAAAGCAAAATTGGTCCATGGGGATTTTTCAGAATATAATATTTTTAAAACAGAAAAAGGTCTAGTTGTTTTTGATTTGGGTTCTGGGGTTGATCTTAGACATCCTAACGCCCAAGAATTTCTTAAACGCGATATTAATAACATTGGCAGATTCTTCAATAAACGAGGAATTCCTATTGAAGATGCAAATAAAATATTTGAGGATATTGTAAAATGAGCTTTGAAAAATTAATTCGCATTCCAAATGATCGAGTTGGGGTTTTAATTGGAAAGGCTGGAAATGTAAAATCAAAAATCGAAGAATCTTGTTATGTTTCATTAGATATTGATGGTGTCAACGGTGAAGTTTTTATAAGAACTCAAGGAGATGTTGAGAAAATCAAACCATTCAAAGCTATGGAGATTGTTACCGCGATTGGAAGAGGGTTTTCACCTGAAAATGCAATGACTTTGCTAAACGGTGAAAATACATTACATGTAATCGATCTTAGAGAATTTGCTGGAAAATCTAGTGCAAATGTTGAAAGGATAAAAGGGAGGATTATTGGAGAGGGTGGTAGAGCAAGACGAAATATGGAAAATCTTAGTGGTACTCATATCTCAGTTTATGGAAGAACTGTTTCAATTATTGGTGATTCAAGCAAATTACGTGTAGTTGTTGATGCAATATCCGCTATTTCAAGTGGAAGTATGCATGGGGCTGTTTATACAAAGTTAGAAGCTGTTAACCGAAAAGAAAAAATAGAAAAAATGCAATTATGGGAAGATCAAGATGTCTTCTATTAAAGAACAATTTAATCAAATTTCTCCCAGTGAATTCTTTTACAGTAATCGTGATTTGGCTGGATTTAGTAATCCTACAAGATCTCTTTATACTGCTGTTAGGGAATTTGTTGAAAACGCATTAGATGCGTGTGACCAAAAAGGGATTCTTCCTGATGTCCATTTGAGTATCAAGGCTGTTGAACCTGATAAGCCAGATCCTAAACCATACATATTGACTGTAAAGGATAATGGTCCTGGAATAGATGCAGATCATATTCCACTTGCTTTTGGAACTGTACTTTATGGTTCTAAATTTGGACTCAAACAAGCAAGGGGAATGTTTGGTCTTGGGGCAACCATGGCAATTCTTTATGGACAAATTACAACTAACAAACCTGTAACTGTAAAAAGTTCTGTGGATGGTGTTACTCAAGATATATTTGAATTGCTACTTGATATTCAAAAAAATAAACCTGTAATAGTAAAACACACAACTAAAGAAGTTTCAAAAAAAGGACTTTCTGTGAGTATTTGTTTAGAAGGTGACTATTCAAAAGCAGGAACTAAAATTAGAGATTATGTTTATGAAACTTCTTTAATCACTCCGTATGCTTCAATAACTTTTGATGATCCAAAGGAACAAAAATTCAGTCATCCTAGATTCGTAAAAGAAATTCCTCCACCTCCAACTATTATTCGCCCTCATCCACATGGAATAGATGTGGAGAGAATTCGAAGGATGATTGTTGAATCTCAATTTGACATTCCTACGATTGATGATGCAATGATGGAAAAAGTTAGAAAAGATTTAGGATTGTCTGTGAAAAACCTTAGCTTTACAGCGATTATGGACAAAGCAAAGAAAAAATGGAAAACACTTCCGCGTCAAGTTAGAGTGGTAATTTCTTTAATGTCGTTTTTAAAAATGGATTTTGAAAAACTAAACAAAATTAGAATTGAAGACATTGACATGCCAAACAAAAAATTACATTATTGGGATTTTGGAGATTCACAATCAAAATCCATTGATATGGATCCTGAAAGTCCATATTACAAACAATTAACCAATACTGTACAAGGCGAACCTCTTACAACATTTCTTACAAAACGATTTCAAAGAATAGGGCCTACTACTGCTGTTAAATTTGCAGAATATGCTGGATTCAAGCCTGAAAAACGAATGGGTACTTTGTCAAACCAAGAATTAGTAAATCTCAGTGATTCACTTCAAAAATTTGAAGATTTCATGGCTCCTGATTCTACTTGTCTAGCACCTCTTGGTGCAGATCCGTTGGAAAAAGGAATTAAAAAATTCTTTAATCCTGATTTTGCTGCTGTTGTACAACGTCCTGCATCTGCATATTCTGGATTTCCGTTTATTATTGAAATGGGTATTGCTTATGGCGGCGATATAAAATCAGGCGGACCGCATGTATATCGATATGCCAATAGAATCCCTTTGCTATATGATGAAGGCAGTGACGTAGTTCTCAAAGTTGTTAATGAAACTGATTGGGGTAGATACAAGGTAAAGGGAGATCCTCCATTCATTATAGTTTCTCACATTTGTTCTACTAGAATTCCGTATAAAACTGCCGGAAAAGAAAATGTAGCCGATAGACCTGAAATCGAACGAGAATTAAGATTAGCTTTGCAATTGTTGTCTAGAAAATTGGCAGCATACATGTCTAAACGGGGTCAAGCTGATATGGCAAAAAAGAGAGCAAATCTTTATGCAAAATATATTCCATTGATAGCAGAATTTTGTACGGAACTTGCTGGAAAAAAGAAAGAACCTAATTATAAGAAAATTCTAGAAGAAAATACGATTGAATCTAAACAAACAGTAGAGGAGGAAAATGAAATTGGCAACAACTAAAAAAGAACAAGCTAAGATTAACGCACGTAGCAACAAAGCTGATGAAAAACAGAAAAATATTCTTGAGATGCTCAAAAGTCACGGTGCAAAAATATATGATGACTTGGATAATGGCCAGTTTCCAAAATTCTCTATTCCTAGCAGATCTGTGAGTAACATTGTTTATGATAAAAAGCTTCGACAGTATATTTTAGGAAGTAATGCTGCAGTTAGAAGCTCAAGAAATTCTGCACAACTAAGATCTTTTACACAATTGATGTGGTTGGCATTTTTTGCAAATAGATTGACTAAGGAAAAAAAATCATCTACATTAAGAGATGTCTATTATTCGTCACAAGCATTCGCTATAGAATTTGAGGATCAATCTGAATCTGATAATATTATTGTCGATTTGGAGGCTGTAACTTCTAAACCTAGAGAAGATTTTCATATTTTCCCAGAAGAGAGAAGCTCTATCTTTGGAGATTTGACTATCGAATATACCATTCCTGGGTATGAAGGAAAAACCATGAATTTGTCTAATCATCCTGATGGGTATTCAATAGGTCCTAGTTTGACCACTGCTGAATTGGTAGATACTAGTGCGGAAATTGTTATTGCAATTGAAAAGGGTGGTCTTTTTACAAGATTTGTTGAAGAACAGGTTGATAAAAAATTCAAATCAATTATTATCAATACTGGTGGACAAGCACCTCGTTCAACTAGAACATTATTAAAAAGACTACATGAGGAAATGAAGCTACCTGTAATTGTTTTAACTGACGGAGATGTGTATGGAGAACATATTGCAATGGTTATAAAATCCGGCTCTGCCAATGCTGCTCATCTTAGAGAACTTACAGTCCCTGATGCAAAATGGGTAGGTGTGTGGGCTACTGATATTGAAAAATACAAGTTACCGACAATCCCTATGACTGAATCTGATATTAAACGATGTTATGATTTGCAAAAAGATCCTAGATATCAAGATGGAGTATGGAAAAAAGAATTAGATGTATTTCTAAGATTAAAAAGAAAAGCAGAACTGGAAGCTTTCTCAAAATATGGTCTAACAAACATTACAGACAAGTATTTACCACAAAAATTAGAATTGGCAAAAAGTCTCTAATTATTTTATTCTTAGTGTTAGTACACCATTTCTATATTTGAAATCAAATATTTGCATTTCTTTAACTCCTTCTATTGGAATTTCTTTTGAAAATCCTGATGTTCCTCGTATGTATAAAATTCCATCCACCAATCTCACTGCAATTTTGTCTTCAGGGCCTGGCACTTCTGCAACAAAAACAAATTCTTCTTCACCTTTAATCAAATCATATACCCAATTCTTTGATTCTTGTTCCCTAGCTTGAGTGTATGCTGGTTTTTGGTTTTTTGCCATTTTCTTTAGAACTTTAACCCAATAAAACATCGTAAGCGCTGCTCCGCCAATTAGAATAAAACTAACAAATCCTGAATCTGCTCGCTGTGTCATTATGTAGATGATTCCTAAAAATAAAATGACAATTATGGGAATTACAAAATTTAATGATTGATCATTTGAATATGCTCCCTTATAACTAGCCAAACAGTAAAAATTAATGTCTACCAAATATAAAGTATCTTTGGTATTGTAACTATTTCAAATTCAAAACTAAGACATTACTGTATAACGTATTAGCCGTTGTCAGATTAATGACTTAACTTGTAAATCTCTCTCAAGGAACTAACATTTAATTCAAAAATAGTTCAATTTTTAACAAATTATTCTTTAAAATGGAAAATTTGTTAAATCTGATGTTGTCTTACTAACAATATGGAAGATAATTCCGATACAAAATCTGTAAAACAAGAAGAGAAATTATCCGTATGTGACATATTAAAATCAGATACTTCGGAAATTATCAAAAAATTGGAATCCCAAACACCCTCGATATTTCAAAATTCATCTAATCTGTATACTGAATACCTTCACATGTGGGATGATCTTTTTGGAACTTGCTATATTTCAGAAAAAGAGTTTTTTGATAAACTAAACGTTGATCCTAAGATTCTAAAACAAATTAAGACCAACTCTGAATCAATGAAGAAAAGTTATCTGGAATTTTTAGACATGAATGCAAAGTATTGGGATGAATATTTTAAAATGAGAATTTCAGCAGTAAAATCATATGATAACTTTCTTCATACGATGATGGAATCTTATGCTAAGATGTTTTCACAATTCAACAAATCACAAAAAGAAAAAAAGAAAAACTTGCAAAAAAACGATTAATATATTTCCAAAATATATGATTAAATTACAATGACAAAACCAAAGATTCTTGCATTTGCAGGTAGCACTCGAACAGATTCATTTAACAAAAAACTAGTCAAGATAGCAGCTGATGGAGCAAAAGAAGCAGGTGCAGATGTAACAATAATTGATCTTCGTGATTATCCAATGCCCCTCTACGATGAAGATTTAGAAAAAAAAGAAGGATTGCCATCCACTACACAAAAACTGAAAGAATTGATGTTGTCTCATCAGGGATTTCTAATATCATCTCCAGAATACAACAGTTCAATTTCTGGTGTTCTCAAAAACACAATTGATTGGACATCGAGACAGGGAGATGATGAATCACCAATGTCTTGTTTTAAAGATAAAGTATCTGGAATAATGAGTGCATCTCCTGGTGGATTGGGGGGATTGCGAGGATTAGTTCATGTTCGTGCAATTCTTGAAAATATTGGAGTACTTGTAATTCCAACTCAAATAGCAATATCAAAAGCTCATGAGGCCTTCAATCCAGATGGAATGCTAACGGATCAAAAACAAGAACAGCAAGTAAAAAACATAGGTTCTAGTCTATCTCAAATGTTATTGAAACTAAATAATTAAAATTCATGCCTATTTGTGTTCCATTTCTAACCTCAAAATGGTAGTTCTAAATGAATCAGCAACATCTAAACAAAAATTCAGCACAAATTCTTTCCATTTAGGATTTTCTTTTAATTTTTCTTTTCCTAGAAATACGGCTATGACCTGAAATTCGTTTTGTCTGCAGTATATAGTAATTTGAGTGATTCCTGAATTTTCTCTTCAGTAAATTCTGGAGTGTTTAACATATACATTTCTTTGAGTTCCATAATTACAAATTTGATGATTTACAATTAAACTCATCTGAAATTCTCATATTTGAAAATACTTTAATCTTGATTAGATCTATTTAGTTCGATCAAATATTTTCAATGTCGATTAAAGTTACGGGGCAATTTACATTCTCTACTACTTTTCTAGAAACACTTCCTAAAGAAAGCAATTTTTTGACTCCTTTGAGCTTCTTTCGTTTTGCCATTACAATAAGTTCTATCTTTTCTTTTTCAACTATGTCTAAAATAATTTCAGCTGCATCACCAATAGTTACTTTAACTTCAGATTGGATTCCTTTTTCTTTGCATTCTTGAGCATGTTTTTCCATTTTTTGTTCCATATCTTTTCTAATTTCCTCATTTGCATTATCAATGCTTTTTAGCAAACCTTCCCGTTCAGATGAGGATAATGCAAATGATGGAGGAGCTTGAATTGCTTCTACAACATGTAAAATAATTATTTTAGATGAATCTCTTGCAGCAAAAATTGCATGTTTGAGTGCCTTATCCCCTGCAGGAGTGCCTGCATGAGGAACTAGAATTTTTTTATACATAACTTATCGATTAACTGTTGAACATATTTACAACACGTTAATTCTCAAACTTGATTTTGTATAGTATACTGTGTTACTTTAAAAATTCATGTTGTACTACATTGTGTTGCTACCATCTTATTAGTTCATGACTACAAGTAATACCAACATGAATACAAAATCAAATAATAAAATGCATTTACTACCAAATAAAATAAAATATTATACAATAATAGGTATTTGCACTTTAGCAGTAATTTTTCTTCCATTGCTATTTTGAATCTGTGTATAATTGTGATGTAAATCTCTATGAATTAAACTTCGAACAATGTTGAATTGTAATTATCATAATTGAAAAAGGTGATTTATAATTATATTTTATTTTGTCCCACATATAACATGATTAACGTACTACAAAAAATCCTGAGAATTGACGTATTTGTTTTGGGTACGCTAACTGCATTGTTTTTGACACTTACAGTGATTTTGTATTTTGTAACAAAAGAAGTTCCATAATTATATTAAAAATATCAATGTCTATCTACCATTTTCTATCTAATCCTTGCTGGTCTCTCCATTCTGTATTGTACTGTTCTTTACAGGATATGTGACATCTTTTTCCACTCATTTCAGTTAGACCTTCAGAAATATCCATTGGATTACTACAGATACTGCACTTCATTTCGGATTCCCAATAACTAAAATTGGACATGAAACATATTCTAGAATTTTTCGAGTATTGCTTCCCAAATTAAGAAATACCTTATCATCTGAATCCCTCTTTTTACCCATAACAATCAAATCCACAGGATTATTATTGTAAAATCTCAATATCTCTTCATCTGGATTTCCATGTGTAATTCTAGTGACTGCCTCAATTTTTTCACGTTTACATCGTAATACATGCCTCTCCATTTTTTTGTAAATTATTTTTTTAAAACTACGAGGAGCATATTGTAATTCATTAACCATTTGATTTTGTTCTGAATCTGATACGAGATCTAATGGTATAGACATTGGTTCTACAACTCTTAAAATTGTAATTTTACCCTCAGTCACTTTTGCAATATCTATTGCTTTTTCCAGTGCCTCATCCCCTGTCTTTGTGCCTGCATGGGGAACTAGGATATTTTTGTATTCGAGTATGCTCAAACATCTCCTATGGAATGTTTGAAGGCGATACGTGATTTTTTAATATTTGATTCAAAGAATTTTTTCATTATGATTACAAATAGAAGTAAAAAATTGTCAAACGCACATGATTGAAAACCAAAACCAATCTCTTCTTGTTTTCCACTCCTATTTGATATCACGTAAATCTATGAATAAAAAATTAATAAAAAGCAGTAGCAATACAATGTAATACAACGTAAAATTAGTCTATTTTTTATTCAAGTCAAATTACTAAATAATGTGAAAGAAGTTGAATCCGTAGATAAAACAAAAACTGTATCCTTTAGATTGTCTTCTTCTCTAATTGAAGAATTAAAACAAGAAGCTGAAACTGAAAAGATCAACTTTAACGCTTTGATTTCAAAAATATTGGGAAATCATGTTCTATGGGAAAAGTATGAGAGAAAAGTTGGATTATTACCTATGACTAAACCTTTTGTAAAATACGCTGTTGAAAAACTTGATGATAAGGAAATTATCTATTTGGCAGAAGTTATTGAAAAAGACACTTTTTCAGACATACTAAATTTCATGAAAGGGGAATATACAGTTGATGATTTTATAGAAATTCTTCGTACTTGGCTTAATGTTGCTTGGATGCAACATGATATAGAGAAGAAAAAAAATACTGTGATCTTTAAAATTCAACATGATTTGGGAAACAGTTGGTCACTATATGTGAAAACTTTGGCAACTGAATTATTCTACGATATTTTAGGGAAGAAATTGGATGTAACCCTGACTAAATCTACCATCAAACTTGTCTTTCCTACAGAATAATTATCTCAAGATACCATAGTTGATAATCCTAAAAGTTATTTTTTCTTTATCCAATCCCATTCAGCTCTTTCCTCTTCTTCACTCATTTCTCTTAAACTATTTTCTTGTTTTGTATTGATAACCTTGTAGCAATACAATGTAACATAATGTGCCCAAATTCATATACATTCATGTTGGATTATTATTAATCAAAATTGTTCAAAAATATTGCAGTTGCCATAATAGCACCTCACATACAAAAAGATCTTTTGATATGGGACGAATTAGCAAAGAAATTTGATAGTACATTATCCATCATTGAATGTGTTTACAAATTCCTCCAAAGTTTTATTTTTTTGAAACAAAATCTGACAAAAAATCCCCAAGAACAAACCTCGAGACTCAAAAAAGAACTGAAAAAATGAAAAGAAATTGCACAAAAAGATGGCGTTAAAATAAATACCAAGTTTGCTCTAACTGACTCAATTGCTCATTGGGTAATTGATTATGTTCAAGAACACAAGGTAGATCTGTTAATCGTAGATTATCCTAAACTTTCATTGATCGAAGAAAATCCCTATGATGATATCATAAACATGATTCATCATAGAGCCCACTGCCATATTCTTACCACAAAAATCGATTAGATTTGCTGTATTACACTGTCTTGCTACCACTATAACTATCACAGAAAGATATTCTAGTTATGAGTCAAGATGATTTTAACCATAATTCAATTCTAGTCAAAGATATTATGAATAAAGCTCTGATATCTGTAAATCCTGTTATCTCGGCTTTACAAATAGCAAAAATGATGGCACAAGGAGGCGTAGGTGCAATCATTGTCAAAGAAAATAAGATTCCTGTGGGTATAATTACAGATAGAGATTTTGCAGTCAAAATTGCTGCACATAGTCTTCCATTAGATACTCCTGTAGAAAAAATAATGTCTTCTCCAGTAATCACAATCAATCATAATGATTCTATTTCTCATGCAGCAAAAGTCATGAATAATAAAAAAATCAGAAAACTTGCAGTAATGGATAACGGAAAAATTACTGGAATAATTACATCTACTAATTTAGTTGATCAATTGGCAAAAGAATCCATCAATTTTTCACGAGTAAATAATGATAAACTTAGAAAAATTTCCTCATAGAGAAAAATCATGGACAAATTACCATTTTGCACAAGATGAAAAAAGTGAGAACCTCAAATCAAGTCTTAATCTGTTTAGATTGTTTGGAAAAATAAGGATTAGATTCTAAAATTCCAATTAATGCATATTTTACACTGTACTACATTGTCTTGCTACCACTATAATTATCACAAAAATATAATGCTAGTATGAAGACCAAGGAGGCTACAAAAAAAGTATAATTTACAAATCAGAATCTTCCCCAACCTTTCCATTTTTTTCTGATTCGTAATTTACTTCTAGATCATGTCAAATCAACTAATTTCTAAAATGAATTTAAAATCAACACTGGATATTCACAAATATTTACGTCTAGAAAACAAATGCTATTCTCTTCTAAATGATAAAGAAATTAGATTTGTAGGCATAATAAATAACATGGGAAATCTAATTGCTGGCGGGATAAGTAAGAATGTTGATTATCTAGAAACCGATGACGAAAGAAGAAAACTCTACATGCAAATCGCACTTGAAACTTCAATGCGTAGAGACTTTGATGATACTCTCGGCAAGATAAATTATGTAACAACAAACCGAGATAATATTTTGATGATTATTGTGCCTATGAATGGCTATATCGTATTGATTTCTGCTAAACCTACCTCTATTGCTGAACAAATTATTTCCAAAGTCCACTCTTTAGGATTTTTTCAATCTGGGATTTAGATATGGTGCAAGTATGTATTGGATTATGTGAACGCTTAAAATCGTCTTCAATGAAAAATCATCTGCGTTACCAAGCAGGACACAAACGTTGTTCATTATGTGCTCATTATTTTCATACTGAAGATCCTAGGTGTCCATGTTGTAAAACAAGATTAAGATCTAAAGCTCGCAGTCGCAAGAGCAAATTGAAAAATTTAGAATTGAGAGCAGTAATGGATAGAAATGAAATAATTTCTGCTGATTTGGATGATCAAACCACTTAGTTGCTCATAATTTAGTTGAGGTCAAATAACATTAGTCAATCTATGAAATCTGTACTTTTTGTTTTAGGGCAAAACGAGTAAAAATTAACCCTACACTTGTTGCAAACCATATTGTTGAAAGTCTTGTGAATATAACAATTGATGATGCTACTGAAATAATAAGACCTTGTTTTACTAAAAGATATTCTGCAATACCTTCTGTAACTCCAATGCCTCCTGGAATAAGTGATAAAATTCCATAACCTAACGATGTGAGATAAATTTGTGATGTTAGAACATATCCTAAATTAATACCAAATGCCAAAAATCCCGCATACACTGCCAATGCATCTAGACTCCAACCTGCAACACTAATTGCCCAACTTTTTGCCATGGCTGTAGGTCTGGTTAAATTAAAAAATGATTCATTTGGACTAAACTCTGGTAATTTCTCTGCAACAAATTTTATTTTTGATGATTTTTTTTGTACAAAAGAAAACACATTCAAATTACTAATTAACAAATACACTCCTAGTATTAGAAACGATGAAATCATCACTAGAGTTGCAGATAGCCAATTAAACGAAATCAATAAACTGACAAAAATAATTGTTGTTGCTCCTGTGAGATCATGAAATCTTTCTAGAAAAATAACTGGAAATGATTTGTCATTTTCAATATTGAGTTTTTGTTTTAAAAAATGTGCTTTTATGAATGTCCCAACCCCTCCTGGAGTGAAAATCAATGATAGTCCTGCTAAATAGACAACAAAATTCTGCTTTAATGTGATTTTTTCGTTTACTATTCTAAGTAGTTCTTTTTGACGGAACATCTTGACAATATGTGATAACACTACAATACCAAATACCAAAAAAACTAGTTCAATTCTAAGATGAAGAAACTGCTCTGAAATTCCATTTACATCTGAGAATACAATTAATGCAACATACAAAATTATGCTACTCAAAATTATCCAAATAATGCTTTTTTTCATTAATTCAAAAACTTCCATTTCTTATACGCTATCTATGTAATTTGACTAAAAAAACACATATAATTGAAAAAATCTAAATATTCGAATCAAAACAGTTGTCGTTTTCAATTACTATGTACTACATTGTGTTGCTACCTAAATTGAGAAATGGTTTATCTTTGATGTGAATCTTGAAAATCACTTCTATACATTCATCTGGATTTAGAATTTAAATTTCTGATTAAATAAATTTTATTGCACCATATCCTACAACTGATTCTGTATTTCCAGATATATCTCCACTTGTCGCATAGCTGAGTAATTTACCTTTTGTTGCACCTAGATTTTTACATGCAATGAAACAGACTATTGTGTTCTATCAAGTGTGTTGGATGCTATTCATTTGGGATATTATGTGGTTGTGGTAATGGATGCATGTGCAAGTAGTAAAAAGCAAGGGCAAAAACATGCAAAAGGAATATTCGAAAGGTTCCCAGAACAACTTTGGATAACATCTACCGATGATCTGATAAATCATTTTCAAAAGTACACTTAATCATACATGATTATCCTTAATTTCATTCAAGATACACTGCAAACCCCAATCGCTTCACACAGAATCAAAAAAGACCATGAGGTTATTATATAATTTAGAAAAAAGAATGCCTATTAGTCAGATAATGCATAGTAATGTATCGTAGTGGTGTGAGTTTGCATATCTGTAAAGAAGGACTGAATTAACTACTCAGCTACGAAAAAGAGATTGAGTTAGGTATTTTCAAATTCTTTGAGTAATTCTTTAAATTCTTCTGGATATTCTTTTTTAATTTCATTTTCATTAAATCTGTCACTTTTTAGATACAACTTATCATAATTACTATTTTTTTGTGCTTTAAACAAATCCTTATTCATTAACGAATTTTCTATGTCACACTATGAAAAAAGAGTTTAAAATCTAAGGATTAAAAATATTCAATACTAAAAGAGCACCAAAAATAATTCCTGCTACTATGATTACGCCTTTGAATAACGTTTTCAATATTTTTGGGTAAATGGCACGAACTTAAGCGTATTGTAAAAAAACTACCAACACTTTCTAGAAATAAAGTAAAAACAAAAGTTCCCAGTACGAAACTTTCTACTCATAAGAAAACTCATTCCAAAACACCTATGGGAACATGTTATCTTGAAAAAAATTGCAAGGGTGTGCTAGCAAGAAAACTAACTAAAATTCAATGTCGAGATCAAGGTGGAAAAAGTTGGAAAAAGGCAGGTGGATTGTGTGAGAAATTATAAAATCAGATTTTGATAAAAATAAAGTTCCAAAAGTCAGGTAAGAATTGGACAATATTTTCTGACTAATCTTTGGTTTTTATTACCATTTTTGAAATTTTCCTTGTTGTCTGATGACAAAGAATCTAAACTTTCAATTACTCAAATTGCATTGAGAGGAACTATAATTGCTGTAATAATTACAGTTCCATCAATCATAGCATTTGTAATTACCTGGAAAATTTCAGACAATCTAATTTATGCTGCAATTTTAGGGGCAATTATCCATTTTATTGCTATGGGTTTTTCTTTAAAAATTTCTAAAAAGATTCTAGCCCGTAGATAACTGCATAGATCATGTTTTATGTTGTTATAATTTATTTCAAGAATGATGATTTATTCAGCAATTGAAAATGATCTTATATCTGAAATTCATTTAGATTCTATTCAGGCACAGGTTTTTTTGCTAGTGACATGCTATGGCAAAATGTCGTCTGAAACCATTGCTGAAAAATTAAATATTTCTACTGATGATGCAAAAAAAACATCGAAAGATCTAATGGCTCTTGGTGCTTTTATTGATATTACTCCTACCGAATTTGAGGCCATGCATCCTAGATTTACCGCAGTAAACATGTATAGAAAGATGTGCGAGCGAGAAAATATCGAATTTAAACGAAACAAAATTGTTGATAATATTGGCGTAATATTGGAAAAACCATATGATGATGCAAGAACTAAATAATGCCAAAACTTTGTGAACAACATTGAGTATTGATACTGAAACCTGCAAGCATCAGCCGGTCTATTTCGGTGTGATAAACATCAACATTGATGAAAGAACCATAGGATCTGTCGATGTTTGGAGATGTGGAGTTTGTAAGAAAAAATTCTGTGAAGAAAAACAACTTGGAATTGAAGAACTTGCTGACTTGGTAGGGATGCCAAAAATTGATCCTGATGCAAAATGGGGAGTTAATGTATGTAAATTGCAACAGGGAAAATACAAATGGAAATTAGTAAAACTAAAAGAAAACGGAGAAATAAAACATGAATGTCTAGATGAGCAAATAATTTCTCTTAAAGTTAATAATTTTAAAGTAGAAGATGACAAACATTGGAGTTTTCTAATTGATGATAATGTTAACAAAGCTGTAGAAATTTAATTTCTGAGATGGATCTCAAAGTTCACATTAATAATATTCATGGAAGCCAGATGGCTGCAAAGATTACTGGTAAATTCACAATAGATGAAAATGAATTTCGTTTTACAGCTATTGCTTTTGGTAGGATAGGTGGACAAAATATTGGAGCAAAACTTTCCCAAATCACTGAGAAAGAATTAGAAAAATTAGGTTATGATGTTGATGAAGTAATAGATTTACTTCAGAGAAATCTGCTTCAAGGTGATTTGACGCTTCCAGAAGGACTCACAAAAGAGTCATTTGTTGATGATTAGAATTCTGCTTCTTCTAATGCCTTTGCGCAAGAGCAGCTTCTTGTTTTAGGAATTTTATCTATCAATTCTGTTAGTATTTTTTTTGTTTTCTCTACGTTCTTTGAAAGTGTCTCAATTACTTCTTTAGCTGTAACTGGTTTGTCTGCCCATACATCATAATCTGTAACAGTTGAAATTGAAGCATAACACATTTGTGCTTCTCTTGCAAGTTGACATTCTGGAACCAAAGTCATTCCAATGATGTCTGCACCTGTAGTCCTATAGAATCTTGATTCGGCTTTAGTTGAAAATCGTGGCCCTTCTATACAGACATAGGTGCAATCTTTGTGCATATTCACATCTTCATTATCTGTAACTTGAAGAATTGATGATTGCAGTTCTGGACAAAATGGATCAGCTACTGAAATATGTATGACCCTGCCGTTTTCAGAAAATGATCCATCCCTAGATTTTGTAAAGTCTATGAATTGTGTGGGTAATGCAAAGTGACCGGGTGCCAATTCTTCTTTTAAACTTCCAACTGCTGATGGTGCAATGATTCTTGTGACTCCTAATTCTTTAAATGCCCAAATATTTGCTTTGAAATTTATTTTATGTGGTGGAATGGTGTGTTTTTTTCCATGTCTTGGAAGAAATGCAATTTTTCTTCCTTTAAAAACTCCAACAGTAATTGTATCTGAAGGTTTTCCATAAGGTGTATCTATGTCAACTTCTTGTGCATTCTCAAGTAGACCTGAATCATAAATTCCAGTTCCACCAAAAATTCCTATTTCAACATCTTTTTCCATTAATATTTCACCAGTGATTTACAATTGTATTTGCTAATTCCTTTGATTCCATTTAGATCAACTAATTCTATTATGAATGCAAATCCAATAATTTTCCCTCCTACTTTTTCTATTAATTTTGCAGATGCTTTAGCTGTTCCGCCTGTTGCCAGCAAATCATCACAGATGAGTACCTTTTCCCCTTCTTTGATGATGTCTTTTTGAATCTCTATGGTGTCTTTTCCATATTCTATTGTATATGCTAATTTTGTAGTTTTTCCAGGAAGTTTTCCTGCTTTTCTAATCATTATCATGCCTTTGTTGTACCTTGAGGCCAAAATTGATGCTAGAATGAATCCTCTTGATTCAATTCCTGCAAAAATATCGATATCTTTTGGATGGAATGTTTTTGAAAACTCGTCTGCAATGTACGATAATGCTGATGGATCTTTTAAAATTGGGCTAAAGTCTCTAAATAAAATTCCTTTTTTAGGAAAATTTGGGTAATCGGCTATTCTGTCTTTAAGATTCATAATTTCATGCAAATAAGGTGAAATAAAATTGTTTGAACTCTAATCTACAACAAAAGTTGTTACAGCTGTATCTACAGAGTCCTTCACTAAAACAGTATATGTGCCTGCCACTAGGTCTTTGGAAATCGTCCAAGGTATTTCACAAGTAGAGCCTGCGGTAGCATTACATTTTAAAGAATCATCAATAATATCTCCATTCGCACTAGTGATTGTTATGAAAACCGTTGATTTTGGTGTAGCCCCGTCAACTTTAATTTTTACAGTTGTTCCAAATCCTGGAATCTCTTGACCCTCTACAACGTTCACAACCAATCCTTCTGTCTGAACAGCTGTCACTACAATGTCTATGATGTCAAAGTTTGAACCACTAACAACTTTGATAGTCCATGTGCCTGCAATTCCATTTGAAGGTATTCTTAATCTATTCTCTGTGAATACCCCTTCACTATCTGAAGGCAATTGTATACTTTTAGTCTCTTTTCCATTAGGATCGATTAAAGTTGCAGTCAATAATACATTGGAGTTTGTTTTACCAAGGAATAGGATGGATTCACCTTGTTCGTATTCTAATTTTGTAGAGTTTGCTTCTATTTCTCCCGCTCCTACTTGTAATCCTACTGTAAACCTTTCACTGCTTTGTGTATTGCCTTTTTTAATTACTGCACTGTAAACACCTGAACTAAAACCTGATAATTTTAATTCATATTTTCCTCTACCGTCTGGTTGTAATTCAATGGGGATGCTTTCTCCCTCTATATTTCCTGAGGGATCAATTATGATCATTGTTAGTTTATCTGATGCCACTCCAGTGAGAGTAATCTGTGCAGTTTCTGTGGATTTATAATTTAGTTTATCAAATTCTAAATTTACTGGAATTGATGGTGGTTCATCATATCCTACGTATACCAATTCTTTATGCTGTCCTTGTGTTGCAATTAATGTCCATGTTCCCTCTTTATCCACATTCTCTGTAGTTTGATATTCAAAATTTACAATTCCTGAATCGCCTATGTCTAGAATGTCTGAAATTCTTTCATTTCCATGAGAATCTTCTAAAATTAATTCTAACGGAAGATTTGGAAGGGCTGTTCCATTAAATACAATTATTTCTCCTGCAGGAACCATCAATTTTGTTGGAGTAATTACAATTACTTTATCTGATTCTAAGATCCAACTAACCTGTTTCTCTTCCTTTCCATCTGAAATAGTTCCAGTGTATTTGCCAAAGGGTCTATCTAATGGAACTAGAAGTGGTTCTAATTTCCAATTTCCTTTACTGTTACTTTCTGATGTTCTAGTTCTAATTATTTCTCCATCCGGTGCAGTGATTTCTATTGTAATTCCGCTACCTGGTTCTCCAGTTCCAAAAATCTCTAAAAAGTCGCCTCTATGAATTGTATTTGGAATTCCTTGTATTGTAAGTGGTATGTTTTCTGATATTGGAATTCTATTTTCTATATTGTCAATTCTGATACTCAAATTCTTTTCATCTCCATTTTTGTTTTTGACTTTGAAATCTATTCTATCTGCTTTCTGATCATCTGGAATTTTCATTGTAGTCATAAAATGACCTTTTTCATCCGTGTCAAAAGATCCAATTTTTTTAGTATCTATGTAAAAATCATATTCTTCTAATGCTCCAAAATTATCTCCAGTCACTCTAATTGTTGAACCTACATTTGGTTTCTCTGGAATTATTCTAAATACTGATTCATCTGAAATACTTTCTTTAGAATTATTTGTATTTTGAGTTGGTTCTGAATTTTTAACCACCTCTGGCAATCCTTTTGCTATAGTAATTCCAGTACTAACTTGAGTGTCTTTACTATCAAGAACTTTCCAATTGATTCCTGGATTTGGTTTATCTGTTTTCACTCCGAATTTTACAGATTCTCCTGGTTTGATGGATTCTGATGATGTAAAAATAATAACTCCCTGAGCATTTTTCTCGCCTACCCATCCTTTTTCAGTTTTGAATGATTTAAAACTAAAATCACTTCCCAACCAAATTCTTAAAGTTTTGATGTCTTTTGTTGAATCATTTGTTAATTCTAGTAGGGATGTTTCCTCTAATGCGATGCTTGTAACTGAAATTTCTTCGCCATACACATTTGATGGCAATGTCATTAACATAATTGAAAATAACAACACAACTGAAAGGAAAATTCCTCTAGTAGAGGATCTATGCATGTAATTCAAACTCCATATCTCTCACTTAAACCTTAAAGAATTTTTCCCGTTTTTCTATTTCTTAATTTAGTGTTTATCATGAGCAAACTTCTTAAATCTTAAGCCTTTGCCTTTTGAAATTTGTTTAAATCTGATTTTGTAACTACGTTCTGATATTGTCTGATTCGTTCAGCAATTAGTCGATATAATGATCTAAATTGATCCTTTGTTTTGTCTGATAAGAAATCTGTCTCTTCAAGTGTAATTTTCTCACAGATGTATCTGGTAATGTCTTCGTTGTTAAATTCGTTCCAATCATCTTCACTATGTTCTTGCCATATTTTTCTTAATTTTTCTAAAACTCCCTTGCCTTCTTTAGATGTAACTTCTTGAGGGGTGAGATTGGAAAAACCTTCATGCCTAAGCTTGATTTCATACGTTTGATTTACTGGGTACAAATAATCTTCTAGTACTATGTAATCTTCAATTGATTCTAACTTTTTTCCTTCGTGCTCAAAAAAGATAGTTTGAACTGATGAAAATTCATTTGAAACTAACTGGGCTGAAATTTGTTTAGATTCTTCAGAATTATCCAATAAAACAAATGTTCTATACCCATGATTTCTGTAAAATATTGCTAGTGGTAAAACTGAATTTTTATTATACGCTGCAATTACATTCAGTGGATTCATAGAGATATTTGGATCCTGTAAAAATTTATCAAATGCATTCAAATACATTGCATCTGACATTGTTTCAACTATGATTATTGGTCTGGAATTTGTTCCTATTTCTCTGTCTACAATAGATTCAACTTGACCTCTACAAAGTCCATACAAAATAGGTGTTAGAGTTTTATCATCTGCATTCCAATAGTCATAAAAGATTCTACTGAGATGTTTTCTCTTATCTAATTCGACAACAAGTAAGTTGCCTGGTGTATAATCAAATATCATAAATGGTGAGTGAGTTGCATACAAAACTTGGTTTGATCCTGCCAAATTTTTCAATAAATCTGAAATTCCCATTTGTTGTGTCGGGTGGAGATTTCTTGCAGGTTCATCTAAAAGTAATATTGCTTCTTTTAATTCTGCTCTTTGTGTTTCAGCTGCAAAATTCACAATAAATGAAAATGTCCATTTGAAACCTTCTGCTCTTCTGTTTAACAACCCTGTGTTTGTAATGGTTCCATCTCTATGTACGTCAGAAATTACAACACTCATAATATTTCCAGGACTATATCTCAAATCAACATGAATGGGGTCGCCTTTCCATGCTGGATTTAATTTTTTAGTCAATCGGTTGCTTGCTGCATTAAGAAGTTTGATGCATTTTGATGGGCTTTCTTTTACCTCGTCTAGTTCTTTCATGTCTAATTCTGCCAAATAGAAGAGATTTCTTACTGTTTCAGCCTTGTCAAACTCCTCGACAAATTCTATTGAATCTGCTCGTTCTCCTCTTTCTTCTCTTAGGTATTCGTTGAGATTGATATTTCCGTAGATTTTTTTATAATCTGAAAAGTAAACGAACCTTGGATGTAGTTCTGCTGCAATAAAATTTTGCAATGCAGTTTTTTCACTTTCCCCACTTAGAAGATTAGAGAATTGGTTTTCTGGACTTTCATAGATTTTTTCCCACTCTTCGATTACTTTAGGTTCCTGTATGGATATTACGTGAAATTGATTACTGAATTCTGCCATTCCACTATCGAAGATTTCTTGGTTTTTTGGAACATCTTCTTCAAAGAATTTTGTATCTATTTGTATTCTTAGATGATTTGGAATGGTATCTAGAAATCCAAATATCTGTCTTGAGAAATTTTCCCACGAATTGAGTCCTTTATTGCTATCTTCGCTAAGCTCAATATCTTCAAACTCATACTGAACTCTGGGATTTTTATTCGTTCTAAATAATTTAATTTTTTTAATTTCTGGCAATCCTGGAAATTTTTCTTTAATGATGCTAATTTCATGTTGATTTAGATCAAATACACCTTCTGCCAGTTTCATCTCTTCTTTTAATTCTTCATTCATTTCATCACAGAGATCTAATTCTGAAACTTGCTCGTCTCTATTTAACAAAGTCAATGCTTGAAGAATCGTAGTTTTTCCACTTTCGTTTCTTCCTACAAAAGCTGCTAAATCCCCAACTGTAATTTCTCCAGAATCATGAATGCAACGATATGCTCTGACTCTGAATTTTCTAAGTCGCATCTAGCGATATTTAGTTGGCTACGATTTAACTCATTCGTCAAAATGATCTTAATCTTTATAATTTTGCTAAATAGATATAAGGGAATTATAGATTTTAAAACAAAATGGCTACTAAGCGAGTTTTTGTTGTATTTGTTTTACCTATAATTTTCTCAATAGTAATTGGTTCAGCCGTATTATCTGATGTTCTCCAAAAACCTGGCAGAGAATTAAACATGTGGCCCATGTCTTATTCTGAAGGTCTACCTTCACACAGTTCACCTATTGAAATTATTGGACTATCTAAACAATATACTACTGCTGAACCTGTTGAAATCCAAGTAAAAATTGGCGATTCTTCATTTAGTTGTGGAGATCTATACATTACGATTTATTCTTCTGGAAAAAATGATGTAATCACACAAGGAGGATTCTTTGAACAATGTTTTGAATCTAATGGTCTTATTCCTGCTGGGGACAAATTTTCTAAGGTGATTGACACACCTGGTTCTTATGAGATAGTCACAGAAATGGTCTCAAAACAACTAAAAAATATCTCTACAAAAGGAACATTTACTGTTAAATAGGAATGAAATCTTGTTGATAAATAAGAAATTGGATTTAAAAAATAAGGTGGTTTAATGGCAAAGAAAAAAGATACTCTAATTGAAGCAGAAAAAATTAAGGCTGATCCTGATGTGTTAAAAAAGAAAGCTGATGCAAAACCTGCAAAGAAAACCGCAAAGAAAGCTGATGCAAAACCTGCAAAGAAAACCGCAAAGAAAGCTGATGCAAAACCTGCAAAGAAAACCGCAAAGAAAGCTGATGCAAAACCTGCAAAGAAAGAAGAAAAGCCTGTTAAAGTAAAAAAATTAACTAAAAAAGAATTAGAAGAAGCTAAAAGAATAGAAGAACTAACTCTTGAAGAGGAATTAGAAGAACAACTTTCTGATGAAGAAATTGAAAATTTCCAAATCGAAAAAGTTGACATGGAAAGATTGACAAACAAAGTATGTGATATCTTAGCTGAGAAAGAATCTGATGGAATGTTCCAAGGTGAATTATGGAAAAAACTTAAACTTACAAATCAGGTTGGTTCTAGATTGGCATTAAAACTTGAAAGAATGGGTACTATTACTAGAGAAAAACTTCTTGAGAATGATCGTTGGACTTACAAATTAATTTTAAAGAAGACTCCAATTAGTACACAATCCATTGAAAATGCACCATGTTTAGTTTGTCCTGTGGAGCAGAAATGTTCACTTGAAGGTGAGATTAGTCCTACAAATTGCCAATTCATTGAAGACTGGGTGATTGCTGAATTGAAAAAACCTGTGAAGGCCAAATGAAACTAGCAGATGCACGCAAAGATCACTACCGTAGATTAGCTCATGAACAAGGATTTCGAAGTAGAGCTGCATTCAAACTGCAGGAACTGAATAAATCTTATCGGCTCATAGGCCCTGGTTTTAACGTATTGGACCTTGGATGTGCACCTGGCGGCTGGACTCAGATGGCTGTAAAATTAGTTGGAAATCAAGGAAAAGTTATGGGTGTTGATTTGTCTTATGTTGAAGAAATTCCTGGTGCGCATATTATTCGAGAGAATATTGAAGATGAACATGTGGTGGATGAAGTACTGTCTTATTTTGGACGTAAAGTTAATGCTGTAATTTGTGATCTTTCTCCTCAAGTAAGTGGAAATTGGACCGTTGATCATGCAAAGCAAATTTCATTAAATTATGATTGTACAAAAATATTGGAAAAAGTTTTGGCAAATAAAGGAAACGCTGTCTTTAAAATCTTTGATGGTGAGTTCTCAATGGAATTTAGAGATTATATCAAGAAAAAATTTATTAGAACTAATCTTACAAAACCTGACGCTAGTAGGAAACAAAGTAGTGAATTATATCTTGTTTGTTTAGGTTTTATTGGATAGTTTCAAAAATTTTAATTATTTCTTTAATATTTGCATTAGTTCTAAATCCTGTTGGATCGAATACTGTGACACTAGATAAAAAATTGTTTTCTATTAAACTTGAAATTGCTTTTTCTAGTTTTGGTGGCGATGATTTCATTATTGATGCAACTTCATCTATTGTATAATATGTTCCAGGCATTTCTGATTCAGATAAACATTTGCCAAGAATTTTTTCACAGTTCTTGCCTGTTTCTAATTTAGAATTCTCTGTTATCATATCTTGAACAAACTCTTTGTCAAAAATCTTACCTATCCATAACGGCCCTGCCATGCTAATTTTTGAGTTACACAGTTCACATTCTTGTTCTTGCTCTAATGACATTTTTCTATTTCCACAATTTTTACAATGTAAAATGTATCCTAAATTCTCTTTTTGATCCGGTCTATTGAGAACCTTGACATATGTTCTATAGTAGTGCATCTCACTTTCTACAAACATGGGAACAACTGTTACGCCTAGTCTTGCTGCTACTGCTCTAAGAGATCCCAAAACCAATCTGATTGCAATCTCATTTCCGTATTCTGTCCTAACTGGAACTCCCCCATACTTTCTTTTGCATGCAGATTGAAAGAGACCATTTAGCACTTGAAGATCTGTGGCTGCAGTTGATAATATCCCCCCATGCATAGTTGCTCTAATCCCACAGTCAAAAAATGCTGCAGGTGATCCGAAAGGATCGATGTCTACAATCGATCCTCTTTCTCCTTTTTTTGAATAATCACTAAAAAATCGGCATACTTCTTTTTCAGAAAATTCTATATTTTTTATTCCGTTTAGGTTAGCTGAATATTCTGCCATTTTGAGTGCAGAAGGATTGAGATCATTAATTACAACTTTTTCAACGTCCAATTCATTTGCAACTCGTAATCCTCTAGCTCCTAATCCTGAAAGACCTTCTAAGAAAATTCTTGGACCTTGAAATTTATTAAGAAAAGCAGAATATGCAATTATTGAAAAATCTCTGTTTAGTTTTGCTTTTGGATTGAAAAATGCTGGTTTCATTGGAGGAACTTTATCTGTAATTGATTTTTTTGGGACTAGTAGTTTTGTTTTACCTTCAATTATTTCTTGAAAAGTTTCATCTGGAAATTCCAACTGTGTTTCAATTTTTCTAAACGTATAACGGTTTAATACTTGTGCCCATCACATGATTTTGAGTACTTAATTTTTACATCACTATTGTCCATCGGGTTTTGTCAGATCAGTTAAGCACTCTCTACTTTTGTTTATATACAAAATCATTTTTTTGCAAAAATTTCAAAGCTCAAATTTAATTTTATATCTAAATGATAAAAGAATCTCTCAGAGGAAGTATCTTTTTGATTCTAATCTATGAGGATTAGTACTTTGAAGATGTGCATTATAATAGGTTAATATTATCTAAACTTGCATTCATACATATATTTTCGTAAAAATCGTTTTCTGATTTACCGCATTCATTTTTTCTATCGTTATGATCTTGGTGTATCATTAAAGACCATTTACCTAATGCATCATAGCAATCTTTCTTGTAATCATTATCTGTGATGTTACAAAATTCAAATCCTTTACTCATATCTGAATTCCTATTGATCAATGTCATTACCATTCCTCGAAGACACATTGATGTATTTTCTTTTGTTTGCTCGTCTGCTTGACATAATATTTGTGCTCTTGCAACACTCCCTCTCATTTGATCACTTAATTGTCTACCAATTCCATGAATACAATACGCTGAAATTTCTTCAGGAATGATTCTTTTGCAATCCTCAAAACTTTTTTCTACATCAAATTCATTTATCAGTAAAATCATCGAAGACTGATAATGATAACATGATGGAGCAAATTTTATTTCAGTCTTGTTGCACGGATAGTAAATGTCACTTTCATCAAAATTACCTTGTTTGTACTCAAAAAATTGTCCAACATTTTCCATAAACACTCCCTTTGAACAGCTTATCTGCTCAAATCCTGTCGTGAATTCGTCACATCTTCCAACTGCAGACACAACATCATAATCATAGAGAACTGTCAATCCATGACCAATTCCATGTAAGCATTGCCATCTAAAAATTGAATATGGATTTTCATCTTTAGGACATAAATCAATGTCAATTTGTTCTGGAGTTTGATTATGAAAATTCTCTAATGCTAGATAATTTTGAAATATTCCGTGAAATATTCCTCCTCCGCACATTTGCTTTGCTATTTCTAATGATTTTTCTAAACTTGCATGTCCAACTAACCACATTCCTAGATGGTGTGATGTTTCATGACATGGATACTCACTTTGATCATATTTTTTGATTAGTTCTGAAAAAACAATTAGACCTTGTTCATTGTTGACTTTGTGTAACTTATTGAGCGAGTCAACAGCACAATGCATATCTGTTTTACATTCATCAAGAATATTTTGGGCATATGTTGATAGAACAAATTCTGTTTGATTATTGTAGTTTATTGTTAAAATTAATGCAGCAAAACCAAACACAATAAAACAAAAACCGATAATTGTAGTTTTTTTAGATCGCAAAGCATTCATAATTTCAAACTTTCACTTTTATCTCTATCCAGAATTTCTGATCTATGTAATTTTGTAAAATAAAATGATCTACTTAAATACCAAATCTCAAGTTAGAAAATACTCTTGAATAACAAAAAAATATCTCATGTTGTATTTCTATTTAGCATACTCTTTTCATCCGGAATTCTTGTAAATTCATCTATTCCAGATGCATTTTCTCAATCCGTGACATCTGTTGAGGGAATAAAGTGGGATGATCAAAATGCTGATGGCATTAGAAATGCTGGAGAACCGGGAGTTGAAGGAATCCAAATTTGTGCATTTGATGTTAATTTTAATGAAGGAGCAATTCCTGAAGGTGATCTTCTTAGACCTGAATATGCCCAAGCATGTACATTTACAGACGCTTTAGGATTTTACTCCTTAGTCTTGTCTGAAAGCAATTGGTTTATTCATGAATTTTCTCCATCTGGATTTGCTCAAACATATCCTCCAATTGACAATCCTCACATGTTTGAACTTCAAGAGGGTGAGACAAAAACGGGTATTGATTTTGGAAATGTGTTGGGAGGGATTCTTCGTGGATTAAAATGGAATGATCAAAATGCAAACGGCATAAGAGATGCAGGAGAAGAAGGAATTCCATATGTGTATATTGCTTTATACAAATTAACTCCGCCTGATACAGAAGGATTATTTGTTCAGGATACTGAAACTATAGAATTTGATCCAGTATTTGAAATTGGAACTTATGAATTCACCGTACCTCCTGGATTTTATAAAATTCAAGAGTTCTCAGGTGGAACACAAACATTTCCACTTAATGGTGCACCTCACTTTGTTTCTGTAAGCGGTGGTGATGTAATAACTAATTTAGATTTTGGAAATAGTGGTGTTCCAGGTGGAACTATAATTGGATTAAAATGGAATGATTTTGATTTTGATGGCGGGCATACTCCTGATGAACCCGGCGCACCTGGGGTTACAATTTGTCTATCTCCAATTGGAATCTGTACTGTATCCAATGCATTAGGAGAATATCAATTTACTAATATTCCACCTGGAACTTATAGTATAACTGAAATTATCCCCATTGATGAATACATTGTATCAAATGAAATACCACTTGCACTTCCAACTACTCCTATAACACAATCCGTTATTGTAACTCCTGGAGGCACTACAACTGCAGTACCATTTGGTAATCGAGTACACGATGTTCCTCCTGACGAAGTAACTATAAGAAGTCACAGACATGGAGAGGCGCTAAATGGAGTTCCATATCATTCACCACGGGTTCCAATTACTATTGAAAAAATTGTTGGACCCGAAGGATTTGATCATTGTGGTATAGACAAACCTGTTGGAATTAAACTGGTGATCACTTCTGGAGGGCAAAAAATTATGCAAACTGACATGATTGAAATTAACCCTCAATTGGAACTTTGGACTGGTACCACACAGTCATTCCATGATTCTCCTGGAATAGGCGGTATCTTTAGTGCAAGAGGTGTGGGAGACATTACGTTTTATGTTGATTGCCCTCCAGATACTCCAAATTATCCTGGAGAGTATCCTGATGATATCTTGAATAATTTTGGTCCCGAAGATGAAATTCAAAATGGTGGAAACTTGATCTTTATTGATCCAAGTGGTATCATCACTGACGCATGTACTGATGATCCTATTGAGGATGCAACAATTACATTGATGGTTGAATCTCCTCCTACGACTGGAAACTTTGTAGTTCCACCAATTGCATACCATTTACCATCTAACAATCCTTTACAGACGGATGTTAATGGTCATTATGCATGGGATGTAATTGCAGGAAATTATAAAATTCTAGTTGAAAAACCAGGTTATGTTTCACAAGAAAGTATTGTGGTTACAATTCCTCCAGAAGTTACTGATTTGGATTTGTCTTTAGTTCGAATTGATGAATGTCCAATAGTTGACACTACTCCACCAACACTTACTATTCCAATTGATGTAACACTAGAAGCACCAGCAGATACCACTCCTGCTAATACTGGAACAACTACTGCAACTGACGATGTAGATCCTAATCCAACTATAACATTCAGTGATGTATCGATACCTGGAACAGGTCAAACAATTGAAACTATTACTAGAACCTGGACTGCAACTGATGCTTCTGAAAACTCTGCAAGTGCCGACCAAACTATTACGTTAGTTGATACAACCGCACCCTTATTTGATCCAAATTACATTCCCTTTGATGAAACATTCCAAGTAACAGATTCATCAGGTGTAGCATTTAGTTATGATATTCCATCTGCTGATGATGCAGTAGACGGTACAGTTCCAGTAGTTTGTATTCCTGCAACGGATTCTATATTTCCTATTGGTGTTACCATAGTAAACTGTACTGCTGAAGATTCTCACGGAAACACTTCGAGTTTTGCTGCGGGAACCGTTACAGTTGAGCTTGTAGTTTCAGAGGAATCACAAACCATATCAAGCAAATTTGTTGGAAAACACAATGATAATGCATTCAAAACCATTGGTCACTTTAGCGTAGAAGATGAAAAATTCAAGCGAGTTCAATCAACTGGTACATTTGAAATAACAGAAACAAGTGACAAATGTGATGTACTGACTGGTAATGGTACATTTGATTTTAGAGATGGGAATACAATAGACTTTGAAATGAATGGTGAGATATGCAATAACCGATTCCTTTCCAAGGGTAACATTTCATTTGATATTACAGGCGGAACTGGTGATTATGAAGGTGCAACTGGAGATGGTTCCATTTCACTCATTACTGGTAAGAAGCATTTTGCTGGAAAGTTATCTGGTGACATGATTCTCAAAGGTAAAAAAATTCTTCAAAATTAACTGACTAGAAACTAATGTTTTGTTAGATTAACTAAATTTTGGATTTAGATTGTGTTCTTAAGGAGAATTATCTGTTGGTTAAATTCCACTCAAAATACGTAACGTTGTATAAAATTGACAATGTAAAATATGTTTAATACTTGTGGTTTAAGAAACAATTAGTGCAAATTTGTGGAATTGATGATGCTGGACGTGGCCCTATGTTGGGACCTTTGGTGATTGCTGGAATATCGATAGATAAAAAAAACATTAAAAAATTAACTGCATTAGGTGTAAAAGATTCAAAAAAACTCACTCCTAAACTACGTGAACATTTATACAAAAAAATTATTGAAATTGTAGATGACTATCACATTGCAAAAATTTCTCCTAAATCCATTGATGCTAGTGTAAAGAAACACTGTCTAAACGGTTTAGAGGCAAAATATATGGCAAAAGTTGTTTCAAAATTAAATCCAGATGTTTCATATGTTGATTCATGTGATGTAAATCCTACTAGATTTGGAAAAGAAATTTCTAAACAATCTGATAATCATAAAATCAAATCATATCATCGTGCGGATAGTAGATTTGTTGTGGTATCTGCTGCATCTATTCTTGCAAAAGTTTCTAGAGATAGAGCGATAATGAAATTAAGAAAAATTCATGATTTAGGTAGTGGATATCCATCTGATGCGGTAACTGTAAAATTTGTAACAAAATATTATAAAAAAAATAAAATAATGCCTAATTTTGTGCGTAAAAGTTGGAAACCTGTTCAGAAAATCATGAAAAATAACTAGTGGTTAAATCTTGCAATTACCATTGCATGATCTTTGTCATAGGGATGAAGATCTATGGTTTGCAATACCTCGAATCTTGGTTTTAATCTCTCTATTTCTTCTTCAACTATTCTTTTTGGTGCTTTTGTTACGTCGATACTTCTTGTTTTGATAACTAAAAAGAAATATCCTCCTTTTTTTAAATACATTTCACAATTATCTATTGCAATTTGGGTCTGATCTGGTTGTGCAATATCTACATACACAACATCTACTTTTCCAAATACTGAAAAATATTCTTTTGGTTTTCTTGCATCTTGTAAAATCGGAATAACATTTGATCTATGTGTTGCAACTCTATCTAAGAAATCTCTTGCAACTCTACTTGCATGTTCAACACTAAAAACAATTCCACTAGGTCCTACAATATCTGAAATGTGACTAACAGTAGTTCCAGTAGATGCTCCTAAATACAAAACTATGCTTTTATTTTCAAAAGGAAAATAATCTAGTCTATTCATTATTGATGCTGCTAATTTACTTCGAAATGGATCCCATAGCCTGTATTCAATTCCTCTTTTAATAATTAATTTTTCTTTGTAAACCTGATTTCCAGGAACCATATTTTCTGTAGCTAATTTTTCTTGTCCTTCTGATTTGATCCAACAAAACGATTTATTATCTTCTTCCAAACTTCTTTCTCTTTTTATTTGAATCTGTTCTTTCATCGTTTCTTCCACTGTCCCTTCTTGGAGTATCTCTAAAGCTTCCACCTTCTCTTCTTCTATCTCCACTGTCCCTTCTTGGAGTATCTCTAAAGCTTCCGCCTTCTCTTCTTCTATCTCCACTGTCTCTTCTTGGAGTATCTCTAAAGCTTCCGCCTTCTCTTCTTCTATCTCCACTGTCCCTTCTTGGAGTATCTCTAAAGCTTCCGCCTTCTCTTCTTCTATCTCCACTGTCCCTTCTTGGAGTATCTCTAAAGCTTCCGCCTTCTCTTCTTGGAGTATCTCTAAAGCTTCCGCCTTCTCTTCTTCTATCTCCGCCTTCTCTTCTTCTATCTCCGCCTTCTCTTCTTCTATCTCCGCCTTCTCTTCTTCTATCTCCACTGTCTCTTCTTGGAGTATCTCTAAAGCTTCCGCCTTCTCTTCTAAATGATGGGGGTGGTCTCATATCTTTTTCAGTAGGATTTTCATATTTTTTACCGATTTCATCAACTCTGATGTTTAATTTTTCAAGTAAGGTTTGGTTTAGTCCTTCACCGTAAACATCAACTCTTGCAGCGATTACGGCTTTTGCCGCAACTGCACGGGCAATTTTTCCTCTTTGCCATCTTGGAGCAGCATGAACCATTGCATGTTGGAATAATAGTCCGTGTTTAGGTGGTTGTGAACCTGTCTTTAATGCTCTGAATAATGCTTTTTCAGCTCCTAAAACTTGTATTGTACTAGCAGGTAATGATGCCATTTTTTTGAGACTTCCAGCTCTTCCTAAAATTCTTGCACCAACTGCTGTACCTAGAATTGCTGAAATATTTGGTGCAATCTCCTGCATTTCATTTTCTACATGTTCTTCAAGTTTTTTACGTAATTCATGAAATTCTAAAACTTGTTTTGCAATTGATTGTACAATTGCTAGATTAATATCTGAAATATCCCCACCTCTGCTTTTTGATGAAATTAAAGATAACATCTCCACTTTTGATTCTGGAAAACCTGCCTCTTCAAAGACTTGTTTAGTTAGCGATTCTCTTTTTCCTGCAATTACTATTTGTGCATATCCGTTAATACTATCAATTATGTTATCTAGTTCTGGAAAATGTAATCCGTACCATTCTCTAAGTCTTGAACTTAATCCATTTGCAATTTTGTCAATTTCATCTAGAGAATTAATTGCTTGTATGATGTGAAGATCTGGACTTTGTGAGACTTCGGTAACTTTTGAAGATGATAGTCCAAGTGCGAATTCTCTTAATTTTCCAAGTGTATCTTGTAGGTTTGAGGCAAAACCTGAATCGACAATGATTTGAGGTTTTGTTGCTTGAATTACATCTAATTCGGACTCATCCATCAAATGGCAATCAATCGAATATTTTTTCAAAATTGCAAGTAATGATTCATCACTTACAGAAAATCCTCTCTGAGTTGATGCTAGATAATTTACAAGTTCATTTAATTTTGATTCTTTATTTTTAACTAAGAGATATTCTTTTACTGGATTAGAGAAAGAGAATGCCTTGTCTAGTTTTCCATCATTGAAAACTGAGATTCCTAACTCTGTTAAAACTACAGAATACATGACTAGTTGATTCTAAATCACCTTTAAAAAAGGTACCAGAATCCAGAATCAACTGTTATATTCAAAACTAAGTTAATTAATCAAAGTGGAGCCTAGCATTGCAACTTCCATAGGTAAAATTCAATTAGATACACCTGTAATGCTAGCATCTGGAATTTTAGGCATATCTCTAGATGTGTTTAATCGCCTTTATGCATCTGGTGCGGGTGCAGTTGTTACAAAGTCACTTAGTACTGCTCCTTGGGAGGGGTATCCAAATCCAACTATCTTTAGTGTTAAAGGCGGTGGGTGGATTAACGCGGTGGGTCTTTCTAATCCTGGGGCATCAAATTTTGCAAAAATGATTGAATCAAATCAGGATGTTCCTATAGTGGTGAGTTTGGTGGGTTCTGTACCTGAAGATTTTGAAACTATGATTAATGAATTTAAAAACTGTAAAGTCAAAGCATATGAACTAAATTTATCCTGTCCTCATGTTGCCAAAGTTGGGTTGGAAGTGGGCGATGATCCTGGATTAGTCAAAGCAATTGTATCTTCTGTGAAAAATGCTACAACTGTTCCTGTAATTGCCAAAGTTGGTTTGGGAACTAGCAATTATCTTAATACTGTTAGTACTGCAATAGATTCTGGCATTGATGCAATTACTGCTATTAACACAGTTCGTGCAATGGCAATCGACGTTGAAACTCAAAGACCTATTCTTAGCAACAAATTTGGAGGATTATCTGGAACTCCGATTAAACCCATTGCATTAAGATGTGTTTATGAAATTTCTTCACAATATGATATTCCAATCATTGGTTGTGGCGGAGTTTCAACGTGGGAAGATGCAATTGAATTTTTCTTAGCAGGTGCTTCCGCTGTTCAACTTGGAAGTGCAATCGGTGATAACTGGATTGGAGTTTTTGATGACATTAACAAAGGTATCTTACAATACATGGAGAGAAAAGGGTTCACTACAATAAAGGAGATGGCAGGTCTTGCAAAGAAATTTTAATCATCCTACAATTGTTACAATTGAAAAAGTAATAGATGAAACTCCAACTGTAAGAACATTGGTTTTTTCTGATGATGTAATGCCAAATGTCCTACCTGGGCAATTTGCTATGGTTTGGATTCCAGGTGTTAATGAATTACCGATGAGTGTAATGATTTCTAAAGAAACTGGAAAGGCTGCATTTACTGTTAGAAAACATGGGCCTTCATCTACTGGTCTATTCAATGTTCCAGTAGGGGGACAAATTGGAATTCGAGGTCCGTATGGAAATTCCTTTGATGTTAAAGAAGGAAAATTATTGTTAGTTGGAGGAGGGACTGGTCTTGTTCCTATGATGCGATTACTTACTTTTGTAAAACCTTCGGATGATGTAACTGTCTTAATTGGTGCAAAATCAAAAGATGAAGTTTTCTTTGAAGATTTGGCAAACAATCTTTTGACAAATAATCCTCACCGTGTAATTGTGTCCACTGATGATGGCAGTTATGGTGAAAAAGGATTTGTTACTGATTTAGTTGAAAAATTAGTCTGTGAAACTCATTATGATGCTGTGTACGTTTGCGGTCCTGAAATTATGATGTACAAAACTGTACAATCTGCTCATTCAAGAAATATCTTTGTTCAGGCAAGTCTTGAGAGGATGATGAAATGTGGTGTTGGAATATGTGGTAGTTGCTGTGTAGGTGAAGATCTTGCATGTAGGGATGGAACTGTATTTGACGGAGACCATTTGTCTAAAAATAAAGAATTTGGCTATTTACATAGAAACAAGGCTGGAATTTTAGAAAATTACCAAGTTTGACTCGCAAGGTTTAAAATCAATCACAAAATTATTTTCATGAAGGCATGGGTACTCCAAAAATAGTTTTAACAGCTGATAGAACTTTGATGTCTCCTTATAGGGGACTGTCTCTTGCAACCTTCTTCGGATGTGCTCCTGCAGTAGATCCTAATAGAGATAAAAACAGCTTTTGGTATAAAATTCTTGGAAATCAAGTAACTCCAAAAATTCTATTTGATTTTATTTGTAATTGGTCACCTGATATTGATGGTGCAGCAAAATATGCTCCATATGGATTAAGAAAATTAGAAGCTGGTTTGTTACGTGATGGCTTTGCAAGAAAAGATGTAGTTGTTGCTCATCCAAATCACATTGAAAAATTTATTGGTCCTGAAACTGAAGTTATTGGAACTTATGAAATGGATCCACTTGGAATGGGTCCAGTTACTATGACGTTCACTTATGGACGAAAACAAACATCATATGATGAATTTTACAATGCTGAATTACATCATAGAATTAAAGCTGCCAAAGCAAAAACTGGAAGTAAAGCTAAAGTAATTTCTGGTGCATCTGGGACATGGCAATACAACTATGATCCTGCAAAAATTGAAGAATTTGGAATCTATGCAATTTTAGAAGGAGAGCTTGGCGGTATTGCCCCTGAAATTGATGGAAATGCTGGTAGATTCTTTAATTATTTAATTAATGGCGATTTTGAAAATATGGATCCTTTTAGAAAGAGAAGTGACTTTAAAGTTAACATTAAAGAATTTGAAAGAGACGGAAAGAAAATTCATGGAAGATTTGTAAACTTTTGGGATAGACCTGATTTAGAAGATATTCCTAACATTGTAGAACCAAGTATGCATGGGATGGTTGAAGTAATGCGTGGATGTGGTAGAGGTTGTAAATTCTGTGATGTCACCTTAAGATCTTTACGATATTATTCACCAGAAAAAGTGAAACAAGAAATTGAAGTTAACATCAAGAAAGGCGGTTCCAAATCTGCATGGATTCACAGTGACGATATTTTCGTTTATGGAATGGATCCTAGAACTGCAAAAGGTATGGAGCCAAACAGAGAAGCTTTAGAAGAACTATTCACTGCAATCATGTCTACTGGTGTAGAGCATACAAATCCAACACATGGTACATTGGCAGGAGCAATAGCTGATGAAAAACTTCTTCCAAATCTCTCAAAAATAATGAAAGCTGGTCCTGATAACATGATTGGTGTTCAAGCCGGACTTGAAACTGGTAGTCTTAGATTAATCGGTAAATATGCTGATAGAAAACTTGCTCCATATGATCCATCTGAATGGCATTGGGTTGTAAAAGAAGGTGTCAAGTCAATGAATGAAAATTATTGGATTCCAGCATTTACTTTGATTATGGGTCTTGATAATGATGAAACCCCTGAAGATTCCTGGGAAACTATTCAATTAATTAGCGAATTGGAACATGAACAACCTGATTCAATGTTTACTGCTACTGCACTTACATTTGTCCCAATTGGATTATTAGAACAATCTCAGTTCTTTAACATTGGAAATGAAATGACTCCTGCACAATTGGGTGTTCTTTACAAAACATGGCAACACAATTTCAAATATGGTATTCAAAAATTCATGACTAAGACTGGTTCAAAAGGTCCACAAAGATATGCCTTCAACGCACTTGCAAGATCTCTTGGAGGTATCCCACTTGGTGCAATGGAGAAATATGCCCGCAGAAAGAGTAAGGAACATGAAAAAGTTATTGAGACTGTCAAGGCCAAGTACTGGTAGTCATCCAAATACATAAATTCACTAATTCGTATTCTAAATTATGGCAACACACGGTTCACTTACCAAAGCAGGTAAAGTACGAGGACAAACTCCTAAAGTCGAAGGCAGAAAGATTGTAGGTACTAGTTCTAGTGTTGGAAACAAAAGTAACTTCAACAAACGATTTGTTTTAGGTAGATATCCTGGTCAAAACAAACCTGGACAAAGAAGAAAGAGACGTTAGTCTGTTTTAGAATGTTTTTATTATTTCGCGATCATTTTCTCAAACAATAACCTTATAAAGTACTGGTACCGTACTATACGGTATGGTAGAAGATTTAAGATTAGATAGTTTAGAGGGCGTAGGTCCTGTAACTACAAGAAAATTATCCGATGCAGGTGTCCACAACGTCATGGATCTCATCGTCCGAGGCCCTGTTGAAATTGCAGCTATTACTGGAATGGAAAAAGAAACTGCTGAAAAAATTGTCAATAAAGCCAGACAACATCTTGTTGATGGTGGATTAATTGCCAATCATTTTACAAGTGCAACTGAAATTTATAAACATCGACAAAGTATTGGTAAAATTACAACTGGTACAAATTGTCTCGATACTCTGTTTGATGGTGGTATCGAAACTCAAGCATTAACCGAAGTTTATGGTGAGTTTGGTTGTGGTAAAACACAATTTGCACATACCATGTCTGTGATGGTCCAAAAAAGCAAAGAAGAAGGTGGCCTTGACGGCTCTGTCTTGTATATTGATACTGAAAACACTTTCAGACCTGAAAGAATTGTATCTATTGCTAAAGCACATGATATGGACCCTGAAAAAGTTTTAGATCGTATTATAGTAGCTCGTGCATATAACAGCTCACATCAAATATTAATTTTAGAAGAAGCTGGCCCTGTAATTGAAGAAAACAATATTAAATTAATTGTTGCAGATTCTGCAGTTGGTCTGTTCCGTGCTGAATATCTTGGACGAGGAACATTATCTGTAAGACAACAAAAACTAAATCATTTTGTTCATTTGTTGTCTAGAATTGCAGAAACATACAATTGTGCTGCAATTGCAACCAACCAAGTTATGGCATCCCCTGATGTCTTCTTTGGAGATCCAACACGTCCAATTGGTGGAAATGTAGTTGCACATACAAGTACCTACAGAATCTACTTTAAGAAATCAGGTAAGAAAAGAATTGCTAGAATGGTAGATAGCCCTCACCATCCTGAAGAGGAAGTAATTTTTGCTCTAGGCGAAGCAGGTGTTATTGATCCTGAAGATGCTGACAAAAAAACTACCAAAAAGGCAACTGCCAAAAAATCTACTAAAAAAACAAAAGATCTTGAGGTAGAGGCTACAGTAGAAACACCTGAGGTAGAGGCTACAGTAGAAACACCTGAGGTAGAGGCTACAGTAGAAACACCTGAGGTAGAGGCTACAGTAGAAGTCGAATCTGATGATTTCGAACCTATAGAAGAGTAATCACTCTTTTTCTTATTTTTTCATTCTTTTTGATTTTTTAGTAAAATCAACAAATTATAAAATATCCTACTGTGAATCTGTTAATACATCATGACAGATCTTTATAGATTATTTCCAGAAGAAATGGAACAACTTGTAATTGATATGGGTTATCCTAGATATCGAGCAGATCAGATATTGCTACCACTTTATTATAAATTTCCAAAAGACATCAATGACATACCACAACTTCCCAAAAAATTAAGGGAGGACTTGACTGCAGCAGGATATACAATTGGTTCTGCAAAAGAAATTCATCGCATTGTAAGTGAAGATGGAGATACAACAAAACTATTGCTTAATCTAACAGATAATAATTCTGTAGAGACTGTTTTAATGCAATATGACCCATCTAAAATCGGAGGCCACCCACGTTCAACCATTTGCGTTTCTACTCAAATAGGATGTGCAATGGGATGTGTATTTTGTGCAACAGGTCAAATGGGATTTGAAACAAATCTAAAAGCAGAACACATTATATCCCAGGTAATTCATTTTGCAGAAATATTGCAGCAAAGAGGAGAACATGTAACAAATTTAGTTTTTATGGGTATGGGTGAACCTATGGCAAATTATGATGAAATGATTCGAGCTGTAAAAATTTTAACACATGATAGGGGATTCGGATTAGGTCAGAGGCATATTACTATCTCCACTATTGGAATTAAATCTGGAATTGAAAAACTATCTGAAGAAAATCTACAGATAGGTCTTGCAATTTCTCTCCACGCCCCAAACAATGAATTAAGAAAAAAATTAGTTCCTACTGCTACTCCTAATTCAGTAGAGGAAATAATTGAAATGGGTAGAAATTATTTTAAAAAAACTGGACGTCGTGTGACATTTGAATATGCACTTATGGCCGGAGTTAATGATTCTCCTGAAATTGCAACTGAATTGGCTAGGCTTTTAGAAGGAAACGGCTCCCATGTTAATTTGATCCCAATTAATCCAACTGCTGGTGATTTTCAGCGTCCATCAGAAAAAAATGTCCAGGAATTTGAACGAATTTTATCCAAGGCAGGAGTAAATTGTACAATTAGAATTGAAAAGGGCACTGAAATTTCAGCTGCGTGTGGTCAGCTTAGGACTGACCTCGTTGGTTAGACTAGCCCACTTTTCTAAGTCTTAAAATAGGGCTTTCGGAGATTTTACACACATGGCAACTAAGAAATCATCTGGTCGTTCACATGGATTTAAGCATAAATCAAGATCCATTATGACAAAAAAGGCCCCTAGAGGAGTGTCATTTTTGTTACGTGAATACAAAGAAGGTCAACAAGCACTTGTCATTATTGATCCAAGACAGCACAAAGGATTACCACACAGAAGATACCACGGAAAAGTAGGTGTAGTTACAAATGTTGGTAGACGTGCAGTTACACTTGATGTGAAATTAGGTGATAAAACAAAAACCTTAATCACTAGATTGGATCACATTAAACCATTCGGTGTATAATATGGAAGAAGTAAAAAAGAAACAAGCTATTTCTCTTGCAGAAGTCAAAGAAATTTTAGGTAAAGTTGATGTTGAAGAAATGGATCAAATTCAACGTTGGACATATGATTATGTTTCAAAATTTGTAACAACTGAACCGAAAGAGGCAAAAGAAATGAAAAAACGACTTGTCAAAGAATGTGAATTAACTGAAGATGAAGCTGTCGAAATCGTTAACATTAGACCTACAAGTTTAGCTGAATTACGTTCCTTTACATTTGGTTGGAAGAAATTAATTCTTGCTGAAACCCTAGAAAAAATGCTCAAAATAATCAAGGAGCTTTCGTAACTTTTTAGGAGCATTTTATTTTGTATCGGGCACAACCCCCAGCTAGAAAGTATGAGGAGTATGCATATGTATTGGATTTCAATTCTAGAGGTAAGTCATCCACTGTAAGAGGAAGGGATGGTATTATCATCACTGCTATCGGAGAGGATCGATTGACTCTTTTAGAAGTTCTTGGAATTCCAAATTCTACATTTGAGATTGGTGAGAAAATCTATATCGGAAAAGAAGGACGAACTAAAGTTCTATCTGTTTTGGGAAAGATGGAGTATGATAAAATTTCATCATCTGCTCAGAGTGAATTAGAATCAGTAGTTGAAACTATTGTAACTGCAAATGAGCAAAAATTTGTTTCATATCTAAACAATGCACAACCACTGACACCTAGAATTCATGCACTGGAATTAATTCCTGGAATTGGAAAAACCTACATGAAAACTATGCTTGAGGAAAGAGAAAAGAAAAAGTTTGAAAGTTATCAGGATTTACAAGATCGTGTTGGATTTAAAGAACCAATTAAACATATTTCAGAGAGAATATTGGATGAAATTACAGGCGAAAGTAGAATGAATCTCTTTGTAAAGAGATGATAAAACGAAAACGTCTTGGCCAACACTTTCTAACCTCAAATTCTATAGCAAACTCCATAGTTTCTGAGGCTAACATTACAAAAAATGATGTTGTCTTTGAAATAGGAACCGGTCAGGGAATCCTAACTTCTCTTTTATGTCAAAAAGCTAAAAATGTAATTTCAGTTGATTTGGATGAAGAATTAATTAGAAATGCCAAATCAAAATTTTCAGGTATAGATAACTTGGTCTTAAAATCTGGTGATGGCTTGGAAAAAAAAGAAGATTTCACCATTTTTGTTTCAAATCTTCCCTATTCTAGGAGTAAGGATGCAATTGAATGGCTGGCACAGACTTCGTTTTCACATGGGGTAATAATGGTTCAAAAAGAATTTGCTGACAAATTACTTGCAATATCTTCCAAACAACGAAAAGCTGTAAGCATTATTGCCACGTCTGCATTTGAAATAACAACTCTATCAAAAGTAGGCAAAAATAATTTTTCTCCTCCGCCAAAAATTGATTCTACAATTCTAAAAATAGTTAAAAAAAATAATTTATCTAAAGATCTTATACAAACAATCAATAAAATATTTTCATATAGGAGAAAAACAGTTAAAAATATTTTAAAACAATTTGGTAAGGTGTCTACAATAGATAAACGAGTGGATGATCTTTCTGGAGATGAAATAATTAATCTTGCAAACCAAATCCTTGAAAAATGATGAGTATCCTCCTTCTGAGGATACTTTTTTCATCGCAAATAACATTGAACATGAAAAAGGAAAGTTTGCTTTAGATGTTGGAAGTGGTTCAGGATATCTTACAAAATTATTATCTAAAAATTTTTCATTAGTTGTTGGAACTGATATTAATTGTGATGTGCTACAACGCCAAACTTCTTACAAAACAAAGAATTTGATTTGTTGTAATGGTTCAGATGCTTTAAAGATAAAATTTGATTTTATCGTATGTAATCTGCCTTATCTTGCAACTGATGATATAATAGATATTGCAACAGACGGTGGGGAAGAAGGATTTGAAATTCCTAAAAAAATATTTGATTCAATTATTTCTAATATGACTGAAAACGGTAAATTTATTTTTGTTACATCATCATTGTCAAACTATCAAAAGTTGATTGATTATGCTCAAAAATTAGGCTTGAAAACAAGAATAATGGCAAAAAAGAAACTTTTCTTTGAAGAATTAATTCTTGTAGAATCTATTAGGTAATTATTTTCTTAAATTTTCTTTGGCATATGTGATAATTGCATCAGTCATTTGTGTAGTGGATGCGTCACCACCAATATCCCATGTCACTGCCTTTCCTTCATTGATTACTTTGTCAGTTGCATCAAATATGGCGTCTCTGATTTCTCTTTCACCCATATAATCTGCCATCCAAGCTCCTGATAGAACAGTTGCAGTTGGATTTACTTTGTTTTGCCCTGCAAATTGTGGAGCACTTCCATGTGCTGCTTCAAACATTGCATAGTTGTCTCCAATATTGGCAGAATAAATTAATCCAATTGAGCCTACAAGTGCTGATGCTAGCTCAGAAATAATATCCATAAATAAATTGGTACTGACTAGTACTGCGCCGTTAAACTGCTCCGTTGCAATCACCATCTGTTGTGCCATGTTGTCTATGTAAATTTCAGATAACTCAATTCCCGTTCCTTCTACTGCTTTTTGTGTTTCTTCCCAAAATATTCCGTCAGTTTGTTTTAGGATATTTCTTTTTGTTATTGCAACCATTTTTTTCATGTTGAATTTGTTTGCCCAATCTACTGCAGAGTTAACCAGTCTTCTACTTCCTTGTCTTGTAATCTTTCTGATTGCTATTGCCGCATCATCTGTAATTTTTGCTTCTACACCTGTATAGAGTCCTTCAGTTGCTTCTCTAAAACATACACAATCAAGTTTTCTATTTGGTGTCAATCTGTCGTAAGTTTTAGTTGGTCTGATGTTTGCATAAAGATCAAATTTCTGTCTTAATGTGACTGCAACACTTCTGGGTGCCCCTGGAACTGGAATTGTTGTAGTTGGGCCTTTGAAACAGCAGTCTGATTCCTCTAAAATTTTCATGGTTGCATCTGGAATGTATGATTTGTCTTTTCTACCGTTTTTCTCCCATTGCTCTGAACCTACCTCACAAAGAATTAACTCTGATTGAAAATTGCATTCCTTTAAGACTTTTAACATTGAATCTACAACTTCGGGTCCAATTCCGTCTCCTTTCATAACTGCTGCTTTTTTACTCAAAACTGCAAGATTTCGAAGTGTTTATTATTTAATTCTACCTTGTATTTTGAACTATTTTCTATATTTTTCTATGGAGATGATTTAATACCTAATTTGATAAATAATATTCAAATGCTGATAGTTCAAATCTCTGATCTTCATGTGGGCTCTCAATTTTTACAAGAAAAATTTGATATCCTGGTAAACGAAGTGAATGAACTAAACCCTGATGTGATTGTAGTTACGGGCGATTTGACAAATGAGGGATTGATGAGTGAATATGAAAAATGTAAATCACTATTGACAAAATTTAACACAAAAAAAATTATCACTATTAGTGGAAATCATGATTATAGAAACACTGGTTATTTATTATTCAAAAAATTCTTTCCTTTTGAAACTGTTAATGAGTTAAGCGATGATGTTGTACTAGTTACAGTTGGAACTGCTAGGCCTGATAGAAATAATGGAGAGGTTGGATATCGACAAAACTTGTGGTTGGAGAGAACCATGAAAAAATACAAAGACAAAGTAAAAATTGTAGCAATGCATCATCACTTAATTTCAATTCCTGATACTGGCTCTGATCAACTCACTGTTGTTGACGCAGGTGATGTTCTAAGAGCCGTGTTGGATTCTAAAGTTGATGTGGTATTGTGTGGACACAAACACAGACCATGGGCTTGGAATTTTGGAAAACTAACAGTTGTCAATGCTGGAACTGCTACATCTGAACGAGTTCGTGGATTGTTTGAAAATACTTACAATATTCTTACCATATCTGGCAAAAAAGTACAAGTTGATCTCAAAATTGTAGGTGGAAAAAGACTCCCAATTGAAGAAATTGTTGATAATTACAGCCAATTTGGCGACGAATGAATTTATTTACAGATAACTTCTAGGCATCCTTATGCGGGGGTCGCCTAGCCTGGTAGGGCGTAGGATTGCTAATCCTATGTCCGCAAGGACACGGGGGTTCAAATCCCCCTCCCCGCGCCATTAAAACTTAATAGACCGATTCAAGAAGTTTTTTCATGGGACGAAGAAAATCACAAAAAATCATTCGCACTGGTCCAAAAAATGCCACTACTGGTATGTGCCCTCTTTGTAAAACCATTGGTAAAATTTTCATTCTTGGTTCTCCTGGTGAAGAGAGAGCAAAATGTGAAAAATGTCGTCAAGAATTTGAATTATAGTTCAAAAAGCTTACCTGTCCATCAAAACATTTACCCATAACTTTTTAAGACAATTTTTTACAGATAGATAATCATGAGTTCAGAAGCTGAAACAATCTATGAGAGAGTTGCAAAACTTGAAGATGAAATTGCATTACTAAGAAGCGAAGTTGATATTCTCAAACAAGCATTAAGAAACAAAATTGCTCGTCATGAAATATCAATGATCAAGAAAGGCACTGATGTAGATTCAATTATTGATTAATTTTTTGTCTTTATAGTTCTAATCAATTCTAAAATAAAATCTACATCCTCTGCGTTTGGATTTATTTCTAAATATTTATTCAAATATTTTAAAGCACTTTCATAATTTTTTAATCTATCTTCCAAAATTCCTTTGTCCCTTATGTCCTCAGGAGATTCTGGCTCAATAGATAATACCATGTTTACACATCGCAATGCTTTTTCATAAACAAAAGATTGAACATAGGAATTTTTTAGATTTCTCGCTAGCCTGACAAGAATTTGCTCTGGTTTTACTTCATCAAGAAATTCTGGTTCAAATTCCAATTGACCTCCATAATTTGCATCAAGAATGTCTTGCAAATCATCCACATCTAGTAAACGTCCATCATAAAATGGATCCAAGATCATCTCTTCATTGTATTTTACCAATATGTGACTGGGGAATCCTACGATTTTTAGATCTAATCCAATAAATTTTGCAATTTCTGCATATAGAATTGAGATGGTGATGGGCAATCCCATTTTCTTGTCAATTACTTCATTTAGAAAATTATTTTTTGGGTTATAGTAATCATCATCATCCCCACTAAAGCCTAAATTTTCAAAGAGATGCTCGTTTAACATTGATATCAAATATGTTGGATTTTTAACATCACTGATTGATTCTTTTAGGGATTTGCCGATTTTGTTAATCTTTTGAATATATTCATCTACATTGAGATCTGGATATTCTAAAATCTGTGCAAACTTGAGACATTTTTCAACTAGGTTGAAATTTGGATTGTTTACAAATGCAAGCCATTCTGCAACCAATGGATCAAATTTTTCTTCCAATTGTTACAAACTCAGTTTCTTTAGATATAACTGGGGATCTTTGAGTTCTCTAGTGTTTGGTGGGACTTCGATCATTTTTTTGAATGTATCCTTGCCTAGTTTTTCATGAATTATTTTTGTAAAGTCCTTCCCCATGCTCTTTCTTACTTGATATGATGAAAAGTCTGTTCCCATAAACGTGGTAAGATAATTTTGAAAATCCTGGTCATCTTTTAGGATGTTCTCAATGGCAAAAGCGGCCATTCCTTCCATTGCTGTAAATGCGGCATGGTGTTGTTGTATTGGAACTAGCCATTTTTTATAAATTTCTAATAGTTCTGGAATTGACTCACCTATTTTGGGATCAATCTCTACATGAGTAAACGTCATCACATCTGGTCCTATTTGTTCAATTAAGAAATGATCTGGATTCAAAAAGAAAAACAAATTTGCTTTTTTTGCAAATGGGAAATCATCTGGAACTGTTTGTAATTGGCAATATTCTGATAACTTGTTAACAGTTTCAGCATCTAATGATAAGATAATTTTTGCCAATTCTTCATTAATTCTGTTTACTTCCATTGCTGCATTTTTGTTAATTTGTTGTAGATTTTCTTGTGCTGAATGGATCAATTCTTCAAGAACTGTCATCTTTACAGCACCTAGATATCCTGAATTAACGTTTTCAAATCTTGATTCATAGGGTTCGCCTTGTTTGTGTAGGATTATCTGTGGGTATCTTGACAAAATGAATTTGTTTAAATAAATTTCTGAATCCAGATAATCTCCATAAGTTGTTGTAATTTTTGAAATGTATTGAATCGCGTATGTTGAATATACTAAATATTTTGCAGTGTCTTGTTGCATCAATTCTGCAATTTTTTTTAGATTTTCTTTTGCAACTGCATTAAATAATTCTGTAACAAATTCCCTAGATTCTTTATCTGCAAATACTTTGTTCCCTTTCACTGTCTTTAATTCTTCTAATTCTGGAAATTTTAATGTGATATTTTCAGGAACTTTGATTCCTAGGAATTCTTCTACCTTATTTTTAAAATCTGGCAATATTTCATTTGCTATTTTATCTAATTCTTTGAATTGTACCTTGTTTGCAATGTCTTCTCTGGCTTTAACTGCCAACTCTGTAATCTCTTTTTCTTCATTGATTTCAACTGCTAATTGCCCAAATAGAGCCTCTGCAAATTCTTGAAATTCTCCCAATTTGCATAAAATCCAGAAATACTCCATTTAAGATTATCTTGATTTTAACCATCAAAGAAATTATTAATTCAAAAACTGTTGATTTGCTATCGGAATATGTTGGAATCTACTCTTGATTTTTTAAAATGTGTAAATTGTGGTTCAAAACTAGAGTTAAACTCATTCAAAGAAGACAAAGAA
Source organism: Candidatus Nitrosopumilus sp. bin_32a (assembly GCF_054095935.1). Lineage (NCBI taxonomy): Archaea > Thermoproteati > Nitrososphaerota > Nitrososphaeria > Nitrosopumilales > Nitrosopumilaceae > Nitrosopumilus > Candidatus Nitrosopumilus sp. bin_32a. Next base: position 121,858 of record NZ_JBSWSN010000002.1, read on the forward strand.
ATCATAGAAGGAATTTTGGAATGTAAAAAATGCGGTGGACAATTTCCCATCATTGAGAAAATCCCTATTCTATGGGATACCTTTTCTAATTATCTTTCATCCCGTAAAAAATTGGGCGGTAAACTATACCAATTGATAGAAAATCCTAATTTAAAGAAATTTTGTAAAACTTCATTATCTGATGTAACTCAAATAAATGAAGATAGAACTACTCTTGAAGAACGTTGGTCAACTATCTATCAAAAAAGCAAATCCTCAAAATTCTATTCTGATATACAAAAAAGTATTAGCTTATTACAAAAATCAAACTTTGTTCTTGAGTATGGGTGCTCCATTGGTATTATGACTTCATTTCTGGCCAAATCTAGCAAAATGGTATTTGGAATTGATAGATCATTTGATGCTTTAAGAATTGCAAAAAAATCATACAAAAGTAATCTTGATTATATTGTTGCTGATTTCTTATCTCCTGTATTTGGAAAATTATCTTTTGATCTTATTCTCGCTCTGAATGTTTTAGAACTCATAGAGCCTAAGGAATTTCTTGATCATGTTTCAAAACAAATCTCTGGTGGATATTTTGTTATTAGTGATCCATATGATTTTGATCGTGGAATTAATTCTGTCAAAAAACCTCTTGATGAAAAATCACTGCGTGTGAGCTTGGAGAATTTAAAATTTAAAATTACACCTCAAACAAAAACCTCTTCCAATATACCATGGATCTTGAAACTTAATTCCCGTGCAACCTTAAACTATGATGTGGATTTAGTCATTGCTCAAAAATAGTTTTTAATCATTTAAAAGATCACATCTCCACTCTGGTGTTTTTTGACTGTTCCTTTAGTTTTTCAAACCATGATTTTGTTTTTATATTGATTTCATCCATCAATTCCACCATTTCTTTTTGATAGAGTTCATTTGGATTCGTCATAATTTATGATATGATTTTTTTATTAATAAAGACGTGTATGTGATAAATAAGATTTATTTTTTAATTTGATATTTTACTATTTGATTTTAACCACATGAATTACATTCAAATTTCTTTTTAGATTTATGGGCTTTTTCCATATGGCGTAATGTTCTTTGCGAATCTGAAAACTCCATGTCACATTTTGGGCAAATATTGCCTACGACGATTTCTTTTTTACGTGAAAACAGACCCATAATTTTTTGGAAATTATTTACACATAAAACTCTTTTATCAATTTTAATATCCTGCTTAATCACTCATCTAGAAGAATAATACATCAAAATGAAAACCAATTAATTTAAGAATCACCATATGTTACTTTTTTTATCTTGGTTAATTATTTCATTAATAAAATAAAACGTGTATCTGATAGACCTTCTAAATGTGTGAATTGTAATGGATTTGATCTTAAAGATGATGCAGTTTTAGCTACGATTGGTCCTTCAGAAGCAAATGCAGACTATGTATCCTCAATTCTATGTCTTTCTTGTGAAACTTTGATGATAATTACAACTCATTCAGAATTAGTTGTTGGAATTCATCATTCAGTTGGAAATCAGGTTACAATGCGTAATTCTTGAATATGTAAAATCTAATAAAAAAGAACAACAATGAAATACTAAAACTGCGTACCGTTGTACATGGCTGCTATTTTTATCATCCCAATCCTTGTAGTTACAATTATTGGTTTATCGAGTTATCTAGCTTATCGATTTTTAATTTATGATTTGTATTGTAAAAGATCTGTTAACCAATCACTGAGAAAATACAATATCCAAAAAACGCCTTCTCAAATTATCAAAGAGTACTTTGAAAATAAAGGAGAGAAAATATCTCATCAAGAAATTCAAAACCTAGAAAAAAATTATAGGCAGAACGAACCTGAACAATTCCTTGTAATGTATGATGCAATCAGAGATTATCAAAAAGACAAAGAAAACAACTAAGTTTTTTAAATATCTAAGGTTTTACTGGGATTTGAATAAATGGTGTTCCGCCTTCACCTACAACTAGAGGTAGTTTACCATCCCATGCTTGTGTTTTTAGCCAATCTAGATAGTTTGGATTCTCAGCTAGTGCTTTATTGATTATGGCAATTGCCTCTGCCTCACCTTTTGCTTCTGCGATGTTTGCATTTGCTAAACCTATGGCATTTGCCTCTGCTTGTCTGGCTTCAACTTCAATTCTTTTCAAGTCATTTTCTGCTCTAAGTGCATTTTGTTCTGCTTCTACTTTGGATTCGATTGCAGATGCAAATAATGCGGAAAACTCAAAGTCTGTAATTGAAATTACTTCTGTTACGACATTAAATTGATTTAATCTCTCTCTTATGGAAAACTCGATATCTTGTTTAACAAGAGGTCTTTTTGTAATTAATTCTTCAGCATTATAATTTGCAGTTACTTGTTTTACAGTTTCTTCTATGGCTGGTTGAATTACTCTGTTTTCATAATCAAGTCCTAAATTTTTGTATAGCTTGTGGACTTGTTCTTTATCTGGATGATAGTTGACGGTGACAGTTGTTTCTACCGTTTGTAAATCTCTTGATGCACTTCTAGCTTCACTTGCATATTTGAGCGTACGAACCTCGATGTTGACTACTTCATCTTGGAAAGGAACAACAAAATGTATTCCTTCATCAAGTGGTGGTTTTGAAAGATCAACTGCATTCCAATGCAATAATACTCCTCTGTGACCTGAATCAACTATTTTCACAGAAGCTGATGCTACTACACCAATTATGATGAGAAGGATAATTGCAACTAAAACTACTTTTGCTCCATTCATGTTGACATTAACTTTAGGAGATTGATATTTTGACAATATATCCAGTATATGGCTACTACTATTATACCAATCTAATTCATATTTATAGAAATTAAATTTATTTCTCAACAAATTTATGCTATCTATATGCACGAGAATTAATGGCAGAGCCTAATTTTTCTTGGATATACATCGTAATTTTCTTGGCAATCCCATTAGCTAGAATTATTCCGCGTCTTTTGGCAAAAAAAGGTATAGGAAAAAATTTCTTTCCACAACAACCAAATTCACCATCCAATCTGCAATCAAATCAACCTGAATCACGTTTTGGTGAATATCCACAAAAACCTCCAATGGAAACTACACAACCTAAATCAAAAAATGATCTTGTTTTAGGTGCACTTAACAGAGGTTCAAAATCCTTTGAAAGTATTCAAAAAAATACTGGATTAGATAGTAAAGATCTTGATACTATTTTGGAAGATTTAGAAAAAAATGGATTGCTAAAAGTAGTTCATAAACAAGGGCTGTTTGGTCCGAAAACTGAACTTTATCCTACCGATAAAGGGTTCAAAGAATATTATTCTTAGATATTAGAATATTTTTCCTATATTTGCATTATTTTTTTTTCGTGTTTGGTACAAAATTATGATCTCTAGTGTAGTTGAATTGAAAATTATATCTAAAATATGCCTGATTCAGACTGTGAGCATTATTGGCCTTCTAACGGTTCTTACTTTTGTGTTCATTGCGGAACTGATATTCATAAAAACTAGTCAAACCCTAAAAATAACTCATACGGCATCATATCTTTAGTTCTGTAGACGGTGTGTGCCGGGGGCGAGTTTTGTGAAATTAGTTTGATGTCGTACTACATTATGCAAAAAAGTTTCACTGTTCTAGGGGTTCATTGCTGCTGTTCTTTCAAGTGTGTTGGATGCAATTCATTTAGGATATTACGTGATAGTAGTAATGGATGCATGTGCAAGCAGTAAAAAACAAGGTCAGAAACATGCCAAAGGAATCTTTGATAGATTTCCAGAACATCTTTGGATTACCTCTACAAATGGTTTATCTTTGATGTGAATCTTGAAAATCACTTCTATACATTCATCTGGATTTAGAATTTAAATTTCTGATTAAATAAATTTTATTGCACCATATCCTACAACTGATTCTGTATTTCCAGATATGTCTCCACTTGTCGCATAGCTGAGTAATTTACCTTTTGTTGCACCTAGATTTTTACATGCAATCATTGCTGATGCCATAGCACCATACCCACATGCCGTAACTCTTCTTTCATTTAACACATGATAGAATTTTTCCATATTCATCTCTAAGATTGGTTCTAGCAATGCCTTGTCTTGTTGATGTGCAAAAGAATTTTCTTCATAATGTGTAAAATCAGACGAGGCAACAATGACTGCGTTTTTCTTTTTTGCAATTTCAGATACTGCATTTCCAACATCTATTGCAGTTTCAATATCTTGTGCACGCAAGATGATTGGAAGAATGCTAAATTCATTTGAAAGGATTTCTTGCAGCATTGGAATTTGTACTTCTAAACTATGATCTTGCGAATGAGAATATTCGTCAATTTCAATGTATTTTGATATTTCAGCTACTTGTTTTGCAGATTCTGAATCTACTTGAACCCTTCCCAAAGGGGTCTGCCACTGCGCATCAATCATAGTGGCTGCATCTCTTCCTATGCCAAAATGATTTGGCCCAATTATGATTACAAGTTCTGGATTCTGAAGGGATATTGCCTTGTAAGCATGACATGCAGTCGGACCTGAATAGACATAGCCTGCATGAGGACAAATAACCCCAAATATTTTTTCATTTGATATTGAAAGATTGTTGCCTGGTCCATACTTGTGTTCAATACAATAATTGATCATATTTCTCAAATCACCTTCATTGTCTGGATAAAACTGCCCTGCTACAACTGGGTCTCTTATCATCAAATTATTTTATCTATCATTTTATAAAAAACCATTAGATGATTCTCTGATTACATTTCCTTTAGGTCTCTCTTCTTTGAATATTACTCCTTGAAATTTAGAAATTTTGGTCGTATTGTCTTTCCATGCGTCTTTTTTCAATCCTGCTTTTTGGCATGTGTGTTCGAGAAATTCTTTTACATTCCAACCGTATTCTGTAGGAACTTGTGGTAATAACAGACCTGATGCGTAAGAGTTTTCTACAATTAATCCATCTCTACCAATTTTAATCTCTGTGAGGTATTCTGAGTAGTGATTCACTTTTATCTCAAGAGGTGGCGTGAGAACTGTAATCTCAAAAACTATTTCATCTAATTCGTCCACAGTTACAGGACTAAATCTAGTATCTTGAGTTGCAGCTGAGATTGCAGCATCAATTAGTCCTTCTGACAGCTTCTTTACGGGAAGGGCAAATCCAATACATCCTCGCAATGAATCTTTTTTGTTCAATGTTACAAATACTCCTGAACTAAAATCAAATTTAGAATCAAATGTAATGTCGTTAATCTTTGAATTATTTCTTAGAATTTCGGTTACAGCACTTCTTGCCATCTTTACTAACTCAATTCCATCAGAATCAGAAAATGTATTGAATTTCTTCATACTTGTTAAATATGTAAAAACAACATAAAAAACATTGACGACTCTACTTGGCAAAGAAGCAGAACTATATGAGGCCCTCCCTGATGATAAGGTAAAGTGTACAGCTTGTGCACGTTACTGTGAACTGGGCAAGGGTCAAACCGGTTTGTGTGGGATTCGAGGAAATGAAAATGGCAAATTACAATTGTATGCATATGGTAAGGTAATTTCAGGTCATGTTGATCCAATTGAGAAAAAACCATTAATTCACTATAACCCTGGAAGCAAAGTATACTCTATTGCAACAACAGGGTGTAACTGGCTCTGTAGATATTGTCAGAATTCTGATATCAGTCAACGCCGAACTGTTGAAGGCATTGATATGACTCCTGATGATGTTGCAAATACTGCACTAAAATATGGTGCTCATGGAATTGCATATACTTACAACGAACCCTCTATTTTCATTGAATTTGCACGTGATTGTGGTATTGCTGCAAGAAAAAAAGGTCTATTCAATGTTTTTGTCTCAAATGGATATGATACCCCTGATTCAGTTTCAATGATGAATGAGTTTCTTGATGGTATTACTATCGACTTTAAAGGAAATGCAGAAAAAGAATTTACTAGAAAATTTATCGGAGTTCCTGATCCGCAACCCGTCTTTGACACTCTCTTAGAAATTAGAGACAAAACAAAAATTCATGTTGAAATTACTGATTTGATTGTTCCCAAAGTGGGAGATGATTTAGAACATGCAAAGAAACTCTCAAAATTTGTTTATGATGAATTTGGACCTGAAATGCCCATTCATTTTTTGAGATTTCATCCTGATTACAAAATGATGGAATACCCTAGTACTCCAGTTGAGACTTTGGAAAAACATTATCAAGTTGCAAAAGATGTAGGTTTAAAATATGTGTATTTGGGAAATGTTCCCGGTCACAAATTAGAGCATACATATTGTTCTGAATGTAACAAAATAGTCGTAAATCGTTATGGATTTAGTATACGAGAGTGGCATCTTGATAAAAATAATTGTTGTGATTTTTGTGGAAATAATATCCCTATAGAGGGCAAACTACGAGAAGGATACAAACAAGATCGTTTTCAGTTTGTATCTTAATCATTTGATATTATTCTGATAAGTTTTGTAATTATTGGTATTTCTATTCACGAATCAGATTTTTTGCCATGATATCCATAACAAGGATTTTTGCAATTGCTTTCACACTAAACACTGAAATGCTTCTTGCGATATCTTTCTCAGTGATGATGCCTACAGGTTTTTTATTAAATTCAATTACCAGTCTTCCAATTTGATGTCGAATCAAAATGTCCCTTGCATCTAATATGCTGGTGTTAGGAGGGATCGAGATGGGTCGCTTGATAATTGATTTTAAATCTACAGGTTTGTCTACTAGAATTTTTGGTTGTCTCTTACGTTTCATTAACTGAACATAATTTTTTTGTTATATCCATATCTCATAGAATACCAATTATGAGAATGTCTAGATATTGTAAACACATGTATGAAATTAGAAAAATAAAAAAAGTTTTGAACTTATTGATGTCCCATTTGATTCATTGAGGAATCACTAGAAGCAAGAAGATGAGCATGCATAGATTCAAAGTCATACACAATCCCCATACCGCTAAGTGGTACACTGACTGTGGTTTTACCATTCCAACCACCTGGAACATTTACACTTCCAAACAAGAAATCATTTCCAACAAAGAGGGTTACATCTTGATGAATACCATTTTTTGCTGAACTAATTTCTGTTAGTGTAACTTCAAGTGTAGTATTGTCTATTGGATCGATGTTTGTTATTCTTACACCTGGAATGGAACTCATTACATGATAGTATGGCTCACAGTAAGCTGGAGACATTGTTGAGTCCTGATGACATAATTGATGAATAGAACCTGGTACGAAAAAGTTACCATGACGACTCATGCCAGACATTCCGCTCATGCCACCCATGCCAGACATTCCGCTCATGCCACCCATGCCAGACATTCCGCTCATGCCACCCATGCCAGACATTCCGCTCATGCCACCCATGCCAGACATTCCGCTCATGCCACCCATGCCAGACATTCCGCTCATGCCACCTGACATCATTCTCTCCATGTGATTCACATGTGCCAAATGACCTCCAAAAGCACCAGTCATAATGCCTACAGCAAAAACTCCTACAATTATTGCAATCAATATGTATTGCTTCATTATTGTAATTTTTTTTAAAATTTATTGTATATGTTCATAGGTAGATTCTCAAAAATGAATTCAAGTCAAAAATTAAGAATGTAATTAGAATGAATCAAACTTTATGTTATTTCTGAATTTTTTCGAGTCGTTTATGTTCAAATCTTTCCCAAGGAACTGACAATTCTCTAAAAACGGCTCAAGCCTTTACGGATTCAAAACCACTACTCGCAAAACGGTTGTTGGTCTTTGAACCATGTCATTCTACAATGTTGGAGAAGTTTTGTCAGATCAATTCATTCTTCTTCATATTCTTCTTCATATTCTTCTTCATACTCTTCTTCATATTCTTCTTCATACTCTTCTTCATATTCTTCTTCATACTCTTCATTAGATTCCTTTTCATGTTCTGAATCCTGTTCTTCTAATGGTTTTTTCTGTTCTGGAATTATATCTGGAATTATATCTGGAATCAAATTTGTTAGTCCTTCTTGGTGTTCAGTGGGAATGAGGGTTAGAGTGGAGTTAACATCATCCAGTTTTCTAATCTGGTCTGAAATTATGTTGTCGAGTTGAGATTGATTCCCTTCATAATTGACTCATAATCATGAACTCCTCGCTTTTTGATCGTCTTTAATTTCACGATCAAATGCACGCAGGGGTGGGCTTTAAGGAATTTGTGTGTGCCGGGGGCGAGTTTTGTGAAATTAGTTAGATGCCGGAACCTTTTGTTTATAAAGAAAATTTGATTTTTCCAGTTTTTTGTATTTTTTTTAAAAATTAGAGTTAAACAATATTTTCTAGAGTATTCTTAGATGTTATGGTACACAATATTGTAACAAAACACATCGGACCTTTAACGTGTGTGCTGGAGATGAATTTTATAGAATTAGTTTGATTATATTGAATGGTATGATGTATGTTGGAATTCCGATTGCTGGAATTGTTGTAATTAGAAAGAAAATCTAATTTTTAGAAAATGATTTGTTAAAATTATGTCTCTATTGTTTTATAGGAAATGTCAAATACACGACCTTTGCATTTTGGACATCTTTCTCCTCTGCCTCTTACTGCCCAATACACTATGCCTCCAACTACTGTAAGTACTGTAATCCAAAACTGTACTCCTACAGATGCATGATATCCTGTTACAAATATCTCTCCACAACTCTTACACGTCTTTACTGGAGTGTTTATCTGAACCATGCCACCATCCTTTATCCTCATTATATTAAGTAATTCATAAATTCGTAAATACGTCTGCCATTAACAAATAGCATGGGCTTTTTTGATGCTTTCAAAAAACACTCTGGTAATATCTCTAATAAAGAAAGAATGAGAAAAATTCGTCAATCTGGAAAGGACGGTGAAGAACAATTTAGGCGTGACAAAATGTTTTCCAATATTGAAAGAAGACATCATGGCAAAGATTTTGTTGAAAAGAAAACTGACTGGACAGGAAAAACTCATGAAACTCCTTGGGAAGTCAAACGAAATAATTCTCCTTTGTCTCCAAAACAAAAAAGAACTCGTAACCTGCATGTGCGTAGATACGTTGATACTCCATATGGCGTAGAGTCAAGAACTGAGGATAAACATGGAAATAAATTAGAACATAATATGCTTAGTGGAAAATATGAAAAAGTAAAAAAAAGTAATACTTTTTCTTGGTTTGGTTCAGACTCTTCCACAAAAAAACAAAAATCTACACGCTCTAGCTATGATAGTCTGTTTGGTTCTAGCTCATCAGGTAAAAAGAAATCAAAACGAAAATCTAGCGGTATTTGGTGATTTTAAGGAGACATGATGAACATCATCCTACTTATTTTAATTGTAGGAATCATTTCAGCTGGAATACTTTTTCCAAATAATTCATTTGCTCAAAGTCCAATTGGTACATTAAACATTGAAAAAAAGACCTATGAAATCCCTTTCAATGAACAAGTGTCTGTGAAAATTTCAGGAAACATAAAATCTTATGCTGGAACAAACATGGTAACTATTTCAATAGTTGATCCAGATAATTTTTCAGATGGAACTAAGATAGTTCCTTTCCCAAATGGCAATTTTGAATTTGTAATTGATTTTAATCGAGACGATCTAAAGGGAACTTATATTGTAATTGCTTCGTTTAATGGACAAATTTTTGAAAAAACTTCATTTGAAATCAAAGATAAAACTCCATCCATAGAAGATATCCTAAGGGAACGAGGAGAAAAAATTACAAAGCAAGAAGAGACTCCCATAGAACCTGAACCCGTAAAGGAAATTCCTAAAGATATACCCCAAGTAGACAATCAAAAACCTGTTCCGAATTTTGCAGATCCTGCAGTGGATCCTCAATATTATTTAGATAGATACTATAATGAAGACAATTACAAAGCATGGTTTGATAAAAATTATCCAGATTACACTATTGAGCAAGCAGTAGGATTTATGCCTAAAAATTAGTTCCTGAGTGGGTAAAAAATATCAGTTTGTGGTTTGGCGAAGGAAAAATTGCAGAAACTGAATTTCTAGACGCAGTTTCATTTCTAATTAAAAATAACCTCATGCAAAGTCAAGAAAAATTGCAAGATAAAGGAAATTTCAAAGTAGTTTATTCTGATACAAATAATTCTGACTTTAAGAAAATTCAAAATAATTTAAAACAAACTCAATTTTTTGAGAAAAAATCTAAAGAACTAAACTCTAAACTAAATTTGCCAAGTAATATCATAATTGATGTGACACAATGCGATGAAATAAATGCATTTTATGACAAAAGGTTAGACACCATTCTCATTTGTTATGAGATGTATCAATATCTAACAGAATTATATTCATCAATTTATGACGATGAACACACTATTCGTGGTAGCATAGATGGCGCAATGGAGTTTTTCTTTTTACATGAAGTGGGGCATGCATTAATTGATGTGTATGGTATGCCAATAACCGGAATGGAAGAAGATGCAGTAGACCAACTAGCTACAATCATACTTTTACAAAAAGGAAATGATGGTGTCTCAGCTATTGCTGCTACTGCAGGATTTTTTGGAATACATGGGTTGGCAGTTACAAATGTGGATCAATTAGCATTTCATGATGAACATTCGCTTGATTTGCAAAGATTTTACAATGTACTGTGTTTTGCATATGGCAGTAACGTAAACGGATATGGAGTTCTAATTGATTTGAAACTTTTACCTGCAGAAAGATCAATTCAATGTAATGATGAATATTCAAAAATTTCAAAGAGTTGGAATGTTCTTTTAACACCATATGAAAAAAATTCTGGATTACTTGATGGGTGATTTTTAAAGAATTCAGGCATGGCATTCAGAAGCACGTGCTATCTGAACTGAAATTTTCTCTATCGTGCATCTTATCGTACACTTTTTGTACGATTACAGGAATTAAACATTCGATATACTGTATTTTAAAATTGAATTTTTATGCCTAATTTGTTATTATTGAGTTACATATTTTCAATAACTTTAAGTAAAATTCAAAATTTTAGGAACCATTGAAAATAATTTTAGTCTCATTTTTGATATTCGTTTTACTTTTTCAGGTTGTAACATTTGGTAATTTCCAAGAAGCAGATGCACACAGAGTTGGAAATATGGCTGAATGTAAAACAGTCAAAGTCAAAGCTGAAATTTTGAGTATTACAATTGATGAATGGAAAGGTAAGACCAAAAATTACTTTGATCCTCCTAGATTACTTCTATATGATGATTATGGGGAAGTTGAAATTGCCTATTCTATGTGGGAGCCATCTCATAAGAGTAAAGGACAAGGAGGAAAAGTAGACGGTGTTATTGACCTAAGTAAATGGTCTTTATCTAAAAGTAAAACAATTCCATATGGCACATCAAATTCTAAAGATTCGTATCAATTTCCAAAACACAATATTCTGTTACACGATACCTGTTGGGCCGATGTAAAAAATTTAGTTGTTACAATGTCTGTACAAGAAGTTGATGATGGGGAATCATACAAAAAAGTTTGGTATACTGAACCATTTACAAAATGGACATCTGGAACTCTACTGGAGAATGCTGTGACAACAGTGATAGATAAAGTTGTAAAAGGACCAGTTGGTACAGTTTTAACATTACCAAAATCTATCTATGATGCAGCACATATTACAAAAAATGATTTTCTTGGAGCTAATTCAATAATTTATGATTTAGAATCAAATGAATTAAAAAAATACTATTACTATGATTTTAAAACAAAGGGTGATTCTGGAGATACAACTATCAAATTACGTGTAATTATTTTAGATGATCCTCAAAAACAAGCAGGCCTTGGTTTACCTTTAGATGATAACTATGCTTCATCAGATATCCCTGATTGGATAAAACAAAACGCTGATTGGTGGGAACAAGGACTAATCAGCGACAAAGACTTTGCATCAGGTTTAGGTTTTATGGTAAAGGAACGATTAATTCATGTTGATAATATTGATTTTGATCCTAATGGCGATATAGAAATTTCAGATGATATTGAAATTCCTGAATGGATAAAAAATAATGCAAGATGGTGGGCAGATGGAATAATTTCTGATAATGATTTCAAATCTGGTATTCAGCACATGGTAAAAGAAAATGTAATTTCATTTAAAGAAAAACGACAGATTTTAACTCAAAGAACACTTGAAATGAATTATGATAACATCAAGAATCTCTATGAACTAAACAAATGGAATGAACTGACTGCAAAATGGCTTTTAGAAGTTAAAAATACAGAATCTAAATTATCGGATGATCTTGCTAAATCTGCTTGGAATGAATATTCTGAAGACAAAACTCAAGAACTAATGACAATGGCATCTGAATTAGATGGGATTCAAAAAGAGGTGTCTGATGATGCAAATAAACTAGTCGGAGTTTTAGCTGGTATCAAAAACATTGAAGATGCACTAAAAGAGAACGCAAAAAAGTTAGGAATATCTCAAAAAGATCTTGATTCTTCTTCAAAAAATGCAATTAAGGGTTTTGATGAAGTAAAAAAATTACAGAATTTACAAGGTACTAAGGATGGTTACAAACAGGCAGACAAGGCACAAAAACAGGCAGATAGTAAAAAAACTCAGATAGATTCTGCAGTAGATGATTCTGATAACGGAATAAAATTACAGAAAAATACTTTCATACTTGATAAAAATGACTATCCTAATTCAGGTTCATCTTTCACTCCAGATAAAACTATGGAAATTTCTAAAGCTAGTGCCGCATTAGTTGGTGATCCATGTATTCCTGGTTCCACTTTTATTGTTCTTCACTTTGAGTTTAAAAATTCCTCAAATAAAATCATCACATATCCAATCATTCTTGATGTGAGACAGGAGCATAATGGTGAATTTGTACAGAATTTGGATTTAAGAAACTATGATCCTTACTTGAAAATTAGTCCATATTCTGAAGAAATTAGTGATTCTGTACGTCATCCTCCTCCTGGCACTCATAGTTTCAAAATTGATGGTTTTGCAATTGCTGATACAAGCACTAACACCGCTTTTAGATATGAAAAGAGTTCACCACTAATTCTTGTAGTAATTGTTCCTGACTGTGTTAAAAAAACTCAAAATGGTGATTCATCTGTGGGGGATCCATCTGTTGGTGATTCAGCAGTAGATGATAGTGAAGGTTATGTTGTTTTAGATAATTACTCTGATCAATCGTTAGTTGGAATATTGGATAAAATTAAAGATGATTCAAAAAAATTATCATCTGTTATTGATAAGGGTAAAAAAATTACATCTAAACTTCAAGATTCTATAGATGATGATTCTCTACCTGGGCTTGATTATGATTTAACAGAAAAAGAGCTAACTAAACTTGAAAACACTGGATCTTCAAGTATTGGATTGTTGATAGAGTCAGAAGAATATGCTCCTAATTGTAAAGATAAGATCAAAATCAATGTACATATTGGTAATGATGATTTAGTTAATAGAAATATTGGTTGGCCAATAGATGTAACTCTAATTGAAAACGGCCCCAGAGGAACTATCACACATGTAGTTCAAACATGGGTTGGAGAAGGCCAGTTAACTATTAACAATCCTCCACCAGGAACTTATTCGTTTGATGTAAAATCTGCAATTTTACAAGATGATTCCAAGGCAGATATTTTCTCAGGAGAATACATCTCAATTAGTACTCCAAGAACCGTTAATGTTGCAGCATGTAATGATAGTACAGACAAAATAGATTCATCAGTAACTTCTGATTCTCAATGTACTGATGACTATGCCAAATATGGTGAAATCAAAGTAATTGACAGATGGGGAAGTTACGATAAAGAAGATTCCTATTATTTCTTTAATGTTGGTTGGTCATTTGAGCATTCAAATCCCTATTTCAAAAACAATGTAAACTCTATGACTGTAGATGTTGACATCACAGGTCCATTTGATAATGGACCACCCACAAAAACAGTACGAACTGATTACAATGGAAAAATTAGAATTGGTTGGCAAATTGAAAATTTCGGAACGTATACTTTTAAAATTATAAATTTTCAAAATATGGGGTCTTATTGTGGTAATGGTGATACAATCACTGTAACAGTTCCTTAATCAAAAAATCTAACTTTACACCTATCTGCGTCCAAATTTATTCCCCAAAAAGGTGGTAGAGTCCCTGTGGAGTTGAACCCAATTGCGATATCAAACTAAATGTGTGATGCCATGCTTAATACAATATATAATCCTATGAAAATAATTGGAACCATTGATAGAAACTTTGCACAACAAGCAATAGATGATGCACAAGCATTTGCAGGAGATAAAAAATCTGATAAAGAAATCAAAAAAGCCCTAGAAGAGATGGCAAAAGGTGATGATAAAGTAAATGATGGTGAATTTGACAAAGGAATTCATCATTATGAGAAAGCATGGAAGCATGCACAAAAGGCAATGAAGCATCAGATGGATGATGAAGAATATGGAGAAGATGATGATGAAGATGATGATGATAAAGACGGAAAAGATGACCACGATGGAAAAGACGGTAAAAAAGACAAAGATGATAAAAAGAAAGACAAAGATGACTAGTATTATCTAGATTAGACCCAATTGCGGTATCGTACTTTTAGTTTGATGCCGTAAAAAACTGCCTAGTTTTGTATAGTTATGTACTCTGATGGGGTTTCAAACTAGTAATTTTTCAAAAATGGTCTAATTTTGCATAGTTTTGAACCTGTAATTTGAGATCTTGAATTTAATGATGTAGAATAATGTGTGCCGGGGGCGAGTTTCGAACTCGCGACCTCCAGATTATGAGTATTGCCTTAGTTGGAGAACCGTTAGAGTTTACCAATTGAACTGGCACTCTAACCAGGCTGAGCTACCCCGGCATGATATATGGTCAAAAATTTGGGAAATTAAATGATTCTAATTTTATTTTAAATCCTTCCAGGCGACATTTTCATTTTTGACCCAGAGGAATTTCTTTTGTAATGCAGAGGTGTAGAGTTTTTCCCATTCTGCACCGACTTCATCAGTCCATGCTTTGAAAACACGTGGATCTATGTAATTTCTCAAAGACGTTCCAATGTTGTAATCTTTAGTTCTTTCAGATAGATCAATTTGCAATCCTAGTTTTTCTAGTCTTTCTTTGTGTTTTGATTTTTGCTTTTTAATTTGTTCATTTAATGTCTTGATTCTTTTGACTTTACTTTTCTTTTGAGCGTCTGTTTTAGGTTCACTTGCTTCTACTTTTTTGAGAGTTTCTTGAGTTTTTTTCCATGTCTGTTCTTTTTCTACCTTTTTCAAAGAATCTCGTTTCTTTTGTAATGATTCTTCAAATGTTTTAGGAATGGTTCTTTTGTGGTTACACATCATGGCAGCCTCTAGATTTGCCAATTTTGCATGGTATACCTTCTCAGTTGCACTCTTTCCTTTCATATCGTCATGTTCTACAAGATATTTTTTCACTACTGCTGTTGCAAGATACGTTCTGAACACTTTTGCAGTTAATCCCTTTACAATACTGGAATAATACTGATTAACATGCCTTGAAGTAATGTTATCAAAAATCTCATCTTTTGGCTTTTTCTTTTCTATCAATTTTTTGAGATTCTCATGAAATTGTTCATCGTGACCTTCTGCAACAACTGTCTCTTGCCATCTGACACTGTCTTTACCTAGAAAATCAAATTCTATTGAATTTGAAGTAATTTTGATGTGCTCTTTTCTTAAAGTTGTAGCACCTACGGTATCTGCTTCATCTGGATCTTTTTCGTCCCCTACTCTCATAGCAGTTCTATAAATCAAATAACAAGCAGTAGCAATTCTACTCTCGTTAGGGTTCTTACTTTTCATGTCTTTGACAATCCTGTCTTTTATCTTCTCAATTTCTTTTGCAAGCTTTACTGCTTTTTCATATTTTTCTTTGTCTCTATCCTGTTTTAGTCCTGCACTATCTGCAAGCCAAACATATTTTCTTTTTTGTGTTAGAAAATCCATCCAACTTGCTAGCCACATTGAATCTTTATCATGAATTATTTTCCCCCATTTCCCTTCAGGAACTTTGGCTTCTTTTCCAAGATTTAGTGTAACGTCCTTTGGAGTAACTGGCGGCTTCCATTTGCCTCTAAGTGGATGTTCACCTCTCCCAATGAATATGCCTGGTGGCTCTGCCATGTAATTTCCAACTTCTACTTTTTCTCCGTCCATGATGGCGATTCCATATTTTTCCTTTAATTTTTCTCGTAACTCCTTTCTTTTTACGGCAAGGGCTTTCTTGTCTTCTTTACTCATCATTTCTTTGAGGTCTTTTTCCTTGTCAACTATTTTGTAAGCATTTGAAAAATCAATATCCTCATATGATATTTTTTTAAATTTAGAATCTAGAGTTTTAGCAAAATCTGCTGTAAAATTTTTCTGAAAAACTTTGTCCTGAGCATATGGTGTGTCTTTCTTTTTGGCCCACTGATACACCATTTCTTCTTGATTCAAATCAAGATTTACCGTCTCTCCTTTGATCTTTATTTTAATTCCTTGGGCCTCATATGCGGGAGGAAACAAGATTCCGTTGTGTTGTAGTGTTTTCCATTTCATTTCATTTCACCTTAAAATTGTGGACTTTGATAAAATTCAATTCTTTCTGTATATCAATTTAGCGTAGAAGTATGATCTCAACTGGGAAATAGCTCTTTACTCATGTATTTCTCAAATTCTAGATCTGTTTTCATCTTTTTTGCCTCCAAAAACATGGCAGCATCAGTTCCAACGATATATCGTGGCAGCATTTCATCATCGTGAATTGCCTTCATTACGGTATCTGCAACTTGAGATGGTGCAGTTCCCATATGTGCCATCATTTTAAGACCTGCCAAAATATGCTCAGTTAATGCCTTGTATTTCGGGTCTGTTTTTGATTCTGGAACTTTCATGGAATTAAAAAAATTAGTCTTGATAACTCCTGGCTCAATCATTGTGGTCTTAATTCC
This sequence comes from Candidatus Nitrosopumilus sp. bin_32a, assembly GCF_054095935.1. Taxonomy (NCBI): domain Archaea; kingdom Thermoproteati; phylum Nitrososphaerota; class Nitrososphaeria; order Nitrosopumilales; family Nitrosopumilaceae; genus Nitrosopumilus; species Candidatus Nitrosopumilus sp. bin_32a. Next base: position 138,854 of record NZ_JBSWSN010000002.1, read on the forward strand.
AAACTGACCAAGCTCGTATCTTAGGCATTCTCCAAATCCTTCTAATGCAAATTTTGAACTGATGTAAGCTGGAGATCCTGGCAGTCCCATTCGTCCTACAACTGAACTGATATTGATAATACTTCCTGAATTTTGTTTTCTCATAATTGGAGCCACTTCTTGAATTATCCTAACAATGCTGAAAAAATTTGTTTCAAATTGTTTTCTGAAATCATCTAATGTTATGTCTTCGGTACATCCAAACTGCCCATATCCTGCATTGTTAACTAGAACATCTAATCTTCCACAATCTTTGACAATTTTTTTAATTGCAGAAACAATTGATTCTTCTTTATCTACATCTAATTCAATTACTTGAATTGAAAGATTCTCTTTTTTTGCAGCATGTTCTAACTCTGCTGCTTTTTCAAGATTTCTCATACTGGCAAATGTGTGGTATCCGTCTCTAGCTAATGATAATGATGTCTCTAATCCAATCCCTGATGAGCTACCTGTTACAAGGGCAACTTTTTCCATGTTGATTCTATATTCTTGTTATATTTATCCCATTTTGATTAATCATACTAGGGGCTTGTCCCCTTCGATAGGATCTATCAATTCTGTTTTTTCACCCGAATTAATTCTCTCCAAAATTTCTAATGCTGAATATTTGTGCAGATATTCATTATTGTTCCCACATCTGTATGAGAATGTACATCTTGGACATCCTGATTCATTTTTGCAAGGACATTCCTTTACGATAAACATACTTCGTTCAAGTGCTTTTTCAAATCTGTCATAGAGGGCTTTACTTGCACCGCTGCCCCCGATAGCCCCATCATAGATGAAAATCAAGCCTGAAGTACCTAGTGATATGCCTCCTAAATCTTGAGATACACCGCCTGTTATCATGTTGCTTCCTTCAATTACTACGTGCTCTGTTGCATGATATCCACTAGCTTCTGCATATTCTTTATCTTCAGAATCCTCAATTACTTTGAGGGGTCTTGGTGCATGAAACACAATCCCTTTGGTTACAAAATCATATTCTAGCGGATTATCTAATTGGACTTTTTCTCCTTGTGTGATTTCTTGTCCTAATTCAATATTGACATAGCCGTATACTTTTTTCTCAATATGTAATTTACAAAATGCAACCTCTACTCCATTTGCATTTCTTTTCTCAAAGACTGTTTCAATGGTTGGCCATTCTTCTGTTAATGATTTTGTATAGTATGGATAATCTCTTGGAATTCTTTCTAGTTTTGCATAGTTTTTTTCTGGATAATCAAATTCTTTTACTTTGTAACGCATTCCGGCTAAAAAATAGATTGCATCTTTGTGTAATTCCTCTAATGCGATTGGCAGTACTCTATCCCCTACTTTTTTTCCATCCAAGAAAATATCTATTGATTTTCCAATTCCTCTTATGCTGTATTCATTTAGCAAGGAATTGATTTTATCAAAATTTGGAATAATTCTATTGTTGAACTCTTTAAGATTTTCCTTAATTATGTGATGTTCAATAATTTCTTGATGTTCTTTTAATTCATGTCTTGATATTGGTCTATCGCATGCCATGGCCAACACTTGAAATTCCTCAACAAAGGGGTTCTTTGGGTCGATGTATGTTTTTTCGATATCTTCAAAATAATCATCTGGATGATTTTTGTAATATTGTGAGATTGGATCATTTCCTAATGCCAAAAATGCATATCCTCGCTGACCTTTTCTAGCGGCTCTGCCTATTCTTTGAATTAACCTATTCACTGGAATGGTGGATGATATCACACAATCAACATTGCCCACATCTATGCCTAATTCGAGCGTAGGAGTGCATGAAATTGCTTGCAATTTGTCTTCTTTGAATTGCCTCTCGACTGAAGTTCTATAGTTTGCCATTAATCCAGCTCTGTGAACTTTGATGTTGACTTTTTGTTTTTTTGCCTGCATTGCTAAAAGTTCTGAATTTAGATGTGAATTGTTAAAAACCATTGTCTTGTGATTTCTTTGAGTTAACTTTTTTGTCAACTCTACCATCAAAGCTCTCTGTGTTCGAAGTGATGGAAAAAGCATTATGAAATCTGTCTTGCCTTTTTTACCTGAACCTTGAATTCTTTGCATCTTTTCCCCAAACAGTTTTTGGCAGAATTCTTTAGCATCGTCAAGAGTAGCTGATGCTGCTACAAACTGTAACTTGTTGGTACAAATTCTTTTTAATCTTTTTATGATATAGTGCACATTTGATCCAAAAATTCCAGAATAAACGTGAGCCTCATCGGTAATGAGAATTCTGGTTGATGCTAAGAGTGACGAAAATTTTGTCTGATGCCACATGTGATAATGCAATACGTCAAAATTTGTAATCAGAATTTGTGGAGGATGATCAATTATCTCTCTTCTCTCTTCTTGCTTTGTATCTCCATCAAAAACTTTAACCTTGACCCCTATTTTTTCTGCAAATTTCAAAATTTTTGGATACTGATCACGTGCAAGTGCTTTTGTAGGGTAAACAAAAATTGCAAAAACACTTTCATCTGCTGCATCTTTTTTTATCCTTTGAATTACTGGAATCAAAAATGCTTCAGTCTTTCCAGATGCTGTGGGTGCCTCAATGACAACATTTTCTCCAAATGCAATTTCTTGAATTGCTTCCTCTTGAAATTTGTAAAATTGCTCTATTTTTAGCTCCTTAAGATGCTCCGTAATTGATTCATCTAGTCCTAATTCTTCGACTTTGCAGCCCATTTTGGGCTCAGGATTGCTCAAAACCTTGTATTGTGAAATATAGTCTTTTTTTGAATATAGTATCTCTTCAGTAATTTTATCTGGATTGTTTTTTCCTATCATCTCTTTGATTTCATTTTCGCCTCTGACAATCCCCTCATCTTTGAGACCTTCAGATAATCCTCCCTCAGTCACCAATCCTTTGTCAAATCTTGAAAGAAATTCTAAAAATACCTCGTCTGCATTTTTTGAGAATTCTAACAGATCTTCAATACCGCACTTTTCACAAGAAACATGCATTTTTTTGTTGAAGGTTTTTTGGATTTCTATCTTTGATTTACATTTTGGACAAGAGAATTTCAAGATCTATTTGATGAGGAATTACTGATGATTTATTGTTTAATCTATTATTATTAATTTTTGGTGTTATCTATGATGTTTTCTGTATTTTTTTCTATTTTTGTCAAATCTAATAACACTTTTTTGCGACGAGGATTTCCATTTGCATTTCTAAAATTTTCTTGAAATGTCCCACATTCTACAAGTAATTTGTCATCAATTCTAATCAAGTCTATTTTTGAAATCCTCATCTGTGTTTTACGTTTCCTCGAAGAAGCGTTTCGAGCAATTCTTTTAATTTCATAATTGGATGTTCCTCCTTTTAAAACATCATGCCATTTTTTAAAATCTGCTGATTGATTATCATATGTTGCTGAACCTGTTGCAAGAATTAATCCTACACATCCAAAATCTTTAATCGCTTTTGCTATGGCTTCACTATCATTTACTATGATTTTATTTCCTGATTCTTCTGTATGGGATTTAAAATCCCAAGGTATTTCTAGAAATCCATCAAATGAAACATTTCCATATTTTTTACTACATGGCATTTCCATTATCTTATTGAGATTATTTTGACACCAATATTCGAAATACCATCCAATCCATTCCATTTGCTTCCAATTTCTTGCATTGTTTTCTTTCATTTCTAAAATACATTTCATCCCGTCCCAATTCATAGGGGCTTCACTAACTAAAGGACTAAGAATTTTACAAATTTCTTTAAAATTCAGACCCACATATCTAATGAGTCATCTGTATCTTTTGAACTTTTTATGTGATATGAGTTTGTTTTCAATCTTTTTGAAATGAAATCATGATATTCTTTTACCACTTCAAATCCTAAGAATTTTCTTTTTTCCATTTTACTGACAACCGCAGTTTGTCCAGAGCCCATGAATGGATCAAAAACTAAATCTCCTTTTTCACTCGAATATTCTAGAATTTTTTTAATTATTTCTGCTGGAAGCTTGGTTGGGGTCTTTTCTGAACCATTCCAATATTCTCTTTTAATTTCCCATACGTCTTCTTTATCTCTATAGTGCAAACTTCTTCCTTGTTCGTTTTTTTCATCTTTACCAAATCTTTCATATGGAAAAAACTTACGTTTTTTGTCATTTTTACAAATAAGCAAACAGTGGTAATGTGATGTAACGTATTTTCTATTTGTTACAACGCCAAATTGGTATTTCCAAATTATGTGGTTAACTACTGTAAAACCAATTTCCTCAATTGCATTTAAAATATCTCTGAGATTATTCCATCCTGAAAAAACATACATGCTTCCACTTTCTTTTAAGATTCTAAAACATTGACTCATCCAATTATGTGTAAATTCATAATAATCTTTTTGAGGGATTTCTTTATATCCTTCTAAAACCCTAGATGCTGTTCGATTATAATTTGCTTTTTTTGCTTTGAAATCAATAGCAAAAGGTGGATCTGTAATTACTAAATCAATAGTTTCATCTGGAATGATTTTCATTCCTTCTATACAATCTTGATTTATGACTTGATTATATTTGAGTTTGATTATTTCAGATACCATTCAACAAACCCTCTGGTTATTTTTTAACAATACTGTTCATAAACTTATTCTGGGATCTAAATCTTCTCCGATCAATTAATTGACTTCTGGTTAACTAAAAATTAATTAATAATAGTCAAAATCCGATCATAATTCATTTTATACTGTATTCTCTTTAGAAATTAAAATGAACTATTCTTTTTTTCCAGGCTCATCTGTTCTTTTTTGGCCAATTTTTGCAGCAATCCCTTCTCTTAATTCATCATCTGTTTTATCTTCGATTTTTACTCCAGCTGATTTTGCAATCATCTCTAATTTTTCTCGTTCTGTTTCAACAGGCCCTGAAATTTTAGGTGATTCTTCTGTAACTTCTTTCATTTGCTCTTGAATTTCATTTTTGGCTTTGTTGTATTCGCTGACTATTCTTCCCATTTTTCTAGCAGTTCCTGGAAGCTTACCTGTGCCCAGAATCAAAACCAATGCCACAAAAATAATTATCATCCATTCACTTCCACCAATGTTTAGTGAATAATCAAACATGTCTTGATGTTGTATAATTTGAAATTAAACGTAATGTCTGCATTTGTGCCTAAATTGGTGATTTATTCTTAATTTCATTTGTGAGAAGTACTTATTGATTTAAATAAATTCAGAATTAATAATTTTTATGAAAAAAATAGAGGCAATCGTTCAAGCCGGAACAAAAGATGCAGTGATTGCTGCAATCAAAAAAGTCGGTGTTGGCGGTGTAACTGTTCATCAGGTCCAAGGACAAGGTGCACAAGATCCTCCTTTGGTTGGGCAATATTTCAGTAGGGATATGATCATTTGCGTTGTAGAAGATCCTAAACTAGATGATGTGCTAAATGCAATTGCAAATGTTGCTTGTACTGGAACTAAAGGTGATGGCAAAGTCTTCGTAACACATATTGAAGATGCACTAGATCTCTGCACTAAAAAACGTGGAACAATGGATATCTAACTTAAGATTCTCTGTGGTTCTAATTTCTTTCTAACATTTATTGCAAATAATGTTACTCCGATTCCTATTATGCAAAATACCAGATACGGTGTCTCATTTCCAAATGTCTGTGTAATGGGGCCTCCGATGGTTGGTCCTATTGCCCAACCCATGCCAAAAACTGTTTCATATGCCCCGATAATTTTCCCTGAAATATTTTTTCGAGTTTTACTTAAAATAATCTCCAAAGTTAATGGAAAAAATATGCTAAATCCAAAGCCCATCAGAACTAAGGCTATTCCAAAAGCGAATATTGAATCTGCGACAACTGATATGGCCAATCCTACTGAGACCGCAAAAGTTCCAGCAATCAAAGTTTGACTGGTTCTTCTGGCAAACTTTCCCGCTAATGCAAGAGAGATGACACGTGATATCCCAAAAACAAAATACAACAACAAAATGTCTGATGCAGACATTCCATTATCATTAAGAAATGCTGGATATATTGTCAGGATTATTCCAAATGATGAGGTACAGAAAACTAACAACACTATCACTTCTGGAAACCTCTTCATTTCCTTAATTGATGAAAATGAAAATTTTTCGTGATGTTTTTTTACACTTTTTCTTGAGGCTAAAAGTGCTGTAATTATTGCAGCTGCGAGAACAAATGCTGCAATTTGGAATAATATTCTATATGTGACATCAATGCCTTCTAAAAGTACAGTGCCCAGTAATGGTCCCACCATGAATCCTCCAACGAAAAACATTGTGAACCATGAGATGTTCTTTACTCTGTTTTTCTCAGAACTTTCATTTGAAATGATTGCTTCACAAGGTGGCCAGAAAAATGCATGAGCTATCCCTGTCATTATTCTGAATCCCATAATCTCTGGAACTGATTGTGCAATGGATAGAAGATAAATCGATGCGGAATTTATTGCAGCGCCAACTGCAAGCAAATACCCGTTGTTAATTCTATCAAGAAGAATTCCTACAAAAAGTGGAATGAACATGTAAGGGATGAAATTCGTTAATCCAATTAATCCCAGTTCAGAATATGTTGCACCGATAATATTTTTTGCAAATACTGGCAGAATTGGACCGTGTAATCCATATGAAATTCCGATAATTAAACCGGTGATGTTGACTAGTACAAGAACTCTATTCATTTGTATGCGGCAACCATTATCGCCCCGCCCATAAGATCTTTCTCAAACTCCACTCTTGAGAATTTCTCTAGAATCAATCCTTCTAGTTTTTTGTTTTGTGGCCATCGCTTGTATGTTCCATACAATGTGCCAAACTTTAGTCCTAGTCTTCCTCCTGCAGCAAATGCAAGAATTGGTAGAATGCATCTTAGATAAAATGAAACGCCAGCTCTGAAAAATGCTTCATCTGGTTTTCCCAAATCAACTATTACAAATCGCCCATCTTTTTTTAGCACTCTGTGAATTTCAGAAATTGCAATTCTCAAATTAATTGCATCCCTCAAAGAATACCCGCATAGCACTGCATCAAATTCCTCGTCTTTGAATGGGATGTGCTCAAAAACACCATTTGCCATGTCTGGTGATTTCTCAAAAAATGTACCTGTATTTTTTAACATTGGTACAAGTGGATCATACAGTGTAATTGAGATTTTACCGTCAGTTAATTTCATTGCTGTTTTTGACATGTTTCCAAAACCTGAACCTGCATCTAGAATTTTATTTCCTGGGAATACTCTATTTGTAATTCCTCTAATGCGATGTTCTTTATCTTTCCCTAATGAAATAATGGAATTGACTTTGTCATAAATTGGAATTATCTCTCGAAGTACTTCCATTACTTCTCCCCAATAACTTCCTAAACCCATAATCTATCTTCTCAGTACACTTGTTTAAGTTTCAAATTGAAGATTTTATTATGGTGCAAACTTTGATGCATTTTTAGAATAATTCTGTAAATCTGACTCTGAAACTTTCTCAAATATTTTTGCTTTAGTTGTAATTTTTGCCATTTTTATGTTGTTGACTCCATCTTTTGATTCTGCTTTTAGATTGATTGCTGCAATTGCTAAAGCTGCTGCATCATCCAAACTCAAATCTTCTTTGTAATGTTTTTCTAAAAATGCATTCACATCATCAGCACCTGCGCCAATTGCAATTGCTGAAAATTGGATGTATGTTCCACTAGGATCTGTCACATAGATCGATTCTCCTTTTTGATCAATTCCTGCAATAATCATGGAGACTCCATTTGGACGTACTCCTCCATATTGTGTAAATTGGTGAGCTTGATCTGCTAAATGTTTTGCAACTGTTGAAACTTCGACTGATTCATCATATGTCATTCTGTTTCCTTGTGAGAAGAATCGTGCACCGTCTACTTGAACACGTGCATCTGGAATGTATCCTGCTGCTGCAACTCCTATATGATAATCTACTTGGAATATTTTTTGAGTAACATTACTAGTTTGTAAAGTTCGAGGTTTTTCTTCAACTGCCATGATAACTCCTTCTTTACTACTAACACCAATAGCTAGAGTGCCTCTTTTTACTGTCTCAATGGCGTATTCGACTTGGTATATTCTACCATCTGGTGAATACATAGTTGGTGTCATATCGTAACCACGTGATGCCATCATGTCATCACGAGTTCATTCTCAGTCAATTTAAGGGTAATTGTCTTGCCTGAATATGGATGAGATCTGGAAATAGGGTTTTAAGCAAAATTGACTTGATCAATTCAAGTATGGCTAATCAACTCCTAGAGTTCAAAGAAATTATTAAATCAAAACAAGTTTCAGAACCTCGAAAAACCGACAAACAAACAAGAAAACTCTTGCTATACTTGTTTACAAGTACAAGGGGTGGATTTACTCGATTACGAATAATTATTCATCTTTTAGAACAACCATGCAATACACATCAGTTAGCCAAGGAACTTGATCTTGATTACAAAGCAATCCAGCATCATATGAAAGTATTAGAGAAAAATAACATGGTTTCAAAGATTGGAGAAAAATACGGTGCCATATTTCATTTATCAAACTTTCTAGAACTAAACATTGGTGCACTATGTGAGGCAATTGACAAATTAGATAGAAAGATGAATCATACCAAAATCTATCTGTAATCTTATTTCTAAATCTTCGATCTGAAATTTTGAACTAAACTTAATATAATATGCCTAGTTTGACAAAACATCTTGGTCAAAAATGATCCTTTTGATAATGCAACAAAGCAAGTTAATGATGCTTGTGATATAATCGGAATCAAAGACAAAGGGATTCGTGAATATTTGGCAATGCCAAATAAAGTTTTGAGAGTCAAAATTCCAGTAAAAATGGATAATGGTAAAATTAGAATTTTCACAGGATTTAGAAGTCAACACAACAATGACCGCGGTCCATACAAAGGCGGTATCCGTTACTTTAATCCTGAAGGTGGCGTCGAATACATGGAACGTGAAGTCATGGCACTTTCTTCATGGATGACTTGGAAATGTGCAATTGTTGATATTCCACTTGGCGGTGGTAAGGGTGGTATCTACGTTAATCCAAAAACTGAAAAAATTAGTGATGATGAACTAGAGAGAATCACTAGAGGATTTGCATTTAAAATTAATGAAATTATTGGCCCTGGAAAAGATATTCCAGCTCCTGATGTATACACGACAGGAAAAGAAATGACGCAAATTATGGATACCTTTAACAAATTAAACGGCAACATATCTACACCTGGTGTAATTACTGGAAAACCAATCTCAATGGGCGGTTCACTTGCAAGAAATGTCGCAACTGGATTGGGTGCAGCATATTGTGTAAGAGAGGCTGCCAAAGTACTAAAAATTAATCTTAAAACTGCCAAAGTAGTTTTACAAGGATTTGGAAATGCATCTACCTTTGCAGGTATCTATTTGGAAAAGATGGGTGCCAAAATAATTGGTGCAAGTGATTCAAAGGGTTCAATTTTGTTTGAAAAAGGAGCTCCGATGAGTAAACTAATGGAGTACAAAGAAAAAACTGGCTCTGTAGTTGGATTTCCTGGAAGTAAAAAAGTATCAACTGAAGAATTACTTACTGCTAAATGTGATGTACTAGTTCCTGGTGCACTAGAGAATCAAATCAATGCAAAGATAGCAAAGAATCTCAAATGTAAAATTATTGCAGAAGCTGCAAATGGCCCAACATTACCTGAGGCTGATCCAATAATAGAACAAAAGAAAATTTTAGTAATTCCTGATATTTTGGCAAACTCTGGTGGTGTATGTATTTCCTACTTGGAATGGGTACAAAATAACATGGGTTACTATTGGACTTTTGATGAAGTTGCAAATAAAATGGAAGCAAACATCACTAAAGGTTTCAAAGATGCATATGCATCAAGTAAAAAATACAAAGTTGATATGAGAAAAGCAACTATGGTTTTGGCAGTTGAGCGTGTCTTAGAGGCATTCAATCAGAAAGGCATTTGGCCATAATCTTAGGCCAAGTGAGACTCGTAACTTACTAATTGTTCGATACACATTATTTTCCCTTTTGTAATTATACGTAATTTTCTTTTGAAAGTAAGATCCACCTTTGTTCTTCTTTGTAATAGTTGGATTGTTTTCCCTGTGAGCGTTCTACCTTTTTTGTCTCTGTCAAAAAGAATTACCAATCTTTCATATTTTGCTACAGAGTCTGCAAAGTTGTTCATACCTGCAAACTTATGAAATTCTAAAACTTTACCTGCGTATCCTAGTGTCCTTAATGCATTAGAATCTCTTTTTCCTTCAACTACTACAACACTATTTTCTAAAGTGTTTAATTGAAAAATAAAATCTTTCAATTCAAGAATCTCTTGCTCTGAAACTAACACACACTATGATTCATCTTAACATATTAAAACAGAGCATATTTTTACTTCTGAAGAATTTACAAAGTATGATGAAAACAGAATTGGAAATTGCTGAATATCGAAAAGTAATAGAAGAAAGATTAGTAAAAGCAGAATCTATGGATGCCATGAAATACTATCAAGGGGTACTAAGATGTCTCGAGTGGGTAGTTACGGGACTAGATGTTTAAAAAATGTCAGATGTATTGCTTGTACAGAATACACGAGTGGAGGGTTCTGGATACTTGGGTGAACTGTTACAACATGACGGATTTGAAATCACATCAGTAAATGCAAAACATGAAAAACTTCCAGACCGAGATTTTTCCCTGGTTGTAATTTTAGGTGCGCCTGAAAGTGCAAATGATGATTTAGAATATTTAAACGCTGAACGGCAACTGATTAAAAATTCTGTGGAAAAAAATATTCCTGTACTTGGAATCTGTTTAGGTTCTCAATTAATTGCTAAAACATTTGGTGCCAAAGTGTATGCCGGGCCAAAAAAGGAAATTGGCTTTTATCATGATTTAAAAATTAGTAGCGAATCTCCTCTTTTCAATGGGTTCAAAAACCCATTCACTGTGTTTCATTGGCATGGTGATACCTTTGATTTACCTGAAGGTTCTATTCGATTAGCCTCCTCCGAGCACTATGAAAATCAGGCATTTCAATACAAGAGTGCGATAGGTCTGCAATTTCATTTGGAGGTAAATGAGGAGATGGTGAATTTGTGGCTTGATAACGCTGAAGAAAAATTACAAAAAATACCTTACATCGATCCACAAAAAATTCGCTTAGAAATAATTGAAAATATCTCAACTGTGAAATCAAATATGAATAATTTTTACAATAATTTCAAATTTTCATTTAACCTTTGACCAAAGTTTAATATACTTAATTCTAATTTTATCGATCGAACGATGACTGCTGTGAAGAAAATTTTTGAAGATACAATTCAAACAAATCACAAAGTTATCACTGAAGAATTATCAAAATCTATTCTCAAAACTTATGGCGTTAAAGTTCCACCTTATGCATTAGTAACATCTGCTGAAGAAGCAGCAAAACAAGCAAAGAAGATTGGCTTTCCACTTGTAATGAAAGTAGTGTCACCACAAATTTTGCACAAGACTGATGTTGGTGGAGTTAAAGTTGGATTAGACAATGTAGCTGATGTCAAAAAAACATTTACTGACATGTATGGTCGTTTATCTAAGAAAAAAGGCGTCGATGTAAAAGGAATTCTTTTGGAAAAGATGGTTCCAAAAGGTGGAGTCGAACTCATAGTTGGTATACAAAATGATCCACAATTTGGCCCAATGATTATGGCTGGATTGGGAGGAATCATGACTGAAGTCTTTAAAGATGTTGCATTCAGAATGCTTCCAATTACGACATCTGATGCTAAATCAATGTTAAATGAACTAAAAGGTTCAAAACTTCTAAAAGGATTCCGTGGCAGTGCACCAATTGACATAAACATGGTTGCAAATGCACTTGTCCAAATTGGAAAGATGGGAGTTGATAATGCAGATTATGTTAACAGTATTGATTTCAATCCGGTAATTGTATATCCAAAATCTTACTTTGTAGTGGATGCAAAAATTATTCTAAATAATGAATTAAAAAAGAATTCAATTTCAAAAGCAAAACCAAACATTGAATCCATGGAGTCATTCTTTACTCCAAAGTCAGTTGCACTAGTTGGCGCATCTGCAACTCCTGGTAAAATTGGTAATTCTGTTTTAGATGCACTTGGAAAACAAGATTACAAAGGTAAAGTATACCCAATTAATCCTAAACAAGAATCAATTCTTGGAATCAAATGTTATCCATCATTAGAGGCAATTCCTGAAAAAGTTGATCTGGTTGTTGTCTGTATTGATCTTTCAGCATGTGGACCTATAATGAAAACATGTGCTGAGAAAGGAATTCATAATGTTGTAATTGTTTCAGGTGGTGGTAAGGAGCTTGGTGGTGATAGAGCCGCCATGGAAGCTGAAGTAAAAGAATTATCTATAAAACACAAAATTCGTGTAATTGGTCCTAATTGTATTGGAATGTTTAATGCAGCAAATAGACTTGATTGTGCATTTCAAGGACAAGAAAGAATGGTTCGTTCAAAATTGGGTCCTGTTGCATTTTTCTCACAAAGTGGAACTATGGGAATCAGTATGTTGGAAAGTGCTGACTTGTTTGGATTATCAAAAATGATCAGTTTTGGAAACCGTTCTGATGTTGATGAAGCAGATATGATATGGTATGCCGCAAATGATCCTCAAACCAAAGTAATTGGATTATACGTTGAAGGATTTGGTGATGGTAGAAAATTCATCAATACTGCCAAACGTGTAATGAAAGAGGCCAAGAAACCTATAGTTATTTGGAAGAGTGGAAGAACTGCTGCAGGTGCAAAACAAGCTGCATCCCATACAGGCTCACTTGGAGGTTCAAATGCCATGATTATGGGTGCATTCAAACAAGCAGGAATTATTTCAGTTGATAGTTATCAAGAACTAGTTGGAGCATTAAAGGCACTAGCCTGGCAACCCCCTGCAAAGGGTAATCGTGTCGCTATGACTAGTAATGGTGCCGGTCCAATGATTGGAGGAATTGATCAATTAGAAAGATTAGGTCTTACAATTGGAAAACTCTCTCCACAAATTACCAAAAAAATAAAGGATCACTTCCCACCTACCGTCCCTATTCATAACGGAAATCCTGCAGATGTAGGTGGCGGTGCAACTGCAGATGATTATAGATTTGTCATTGAACAATTTTTAGATGAAAATAATGTCGATATTGCTATGCCTTGGTTTGTCTTCCAAGATGATCCACTTGAAGAAACAATTGTTGGCTATTTGGCTGAGCTCTCAAAGAAAAAGAAGAAACCAATTCTTGCTGGTGGTAATGGTGGCCCATATACTGAAAAAATGATAAAATTGATTGAGGAACACAATGTTCCAGTTTATCAAGATCTTCGAACTTGGGTTGCAGCAGCATCAGCATTAGCCCAATGGGGCAAAGTACTCGGAAAATAGAGAACATTTAATTCCTATATTACTTCGAAAATTAACATGTCACTAGTTACTACATCTACTTCTGATGGCATTTGTACTGTCAAAATTAACAGACCTGACAAACTCAATGCTATGAATACTGATGTTGCAAAAGAACTAATCAAAACTTTTGAAGAACTAAACCATAATGATGATGTCAAAGTTATCATTTTGACTGGTGAAGGCGAAAAGGCATTTTCTGCTGGTGCAGATATTGAATACATGTCAAAAATTTCCGCAGATGAATCAGTTGAATATGCAAAGACAGGTCAGCTTGTCACTGCAACTGTTGAATTGGTTAGACAACCAACCATTGCAGCAGTTAATGGTTTTGCTTTAGGGGGAGGTTGTGAACTTGCAATGTCTTGTGATATTAGAATAGCAGCAGATACTGCTAGACTAGGTCAACCAGAAGTTACAATCGGTATCCCTCCAGGTTGGGGTGGTACTCAAAGATTGATGAGAATAGTAGGAATAGCAAAGGCAAAAGAACTTGTTTACACCGGTAAAATGGTCAAAGCAGATGAGGCTAAAGAAATTGGTCTTGTAAATCAAGTAGTTCCTCTTGCATCATTACAAGAAGAAGCTTTGAAAATGGCCCAACAAATTGCTGGAAACTCTGTAATGGGCGTCCAAATGTCTAAGGTTGCAATTAACAAGGGAAGAAATGCAGATCTTGATACTGGTCTTGCAATTGAACTTTTAGCTTGGAGAAATTGTTTCACTCATCCTGATAGGGAAGAGCGAATGACAGCATTTGTTAACAAGTCAAAGAAATAGCTATTTCTAATTTCTTTCTTATTTTATTTAATTTAAAAAATAATGGTAGAGTTTTGACTCTACTTTACAGTTACTAGTCCTACTCTCCATGGGTGGAATGAACAATAGTAGTTGTAGACTCCTGGTTCTTCAAATATGAATTCGAACCTATCTCCAGTGTTTAATGGAGGACTATTAAAAAAGTCAATCACATGCCCACGTTCATCCTGACTTTGGATGTTGTGTGGTACAGAATCATCATTTACCCATGTCACTTTGGTATTTGTGTTGATCTCCAGATTCAATGGCAAGTAAAACCCCTTACCTGACACGTCAAAATTTCCATTAGGAATTATTATCTGAGCTTCCATAATTTTTGAAACAGTCTTTTCAGCAGAATCTATTATGATGATTCTGCTTTCCACCAAAAATTTTATTGCATTAAGAAATTCTGCCTCTGAGATGATCCCTTGACCATACCATAATGCATTGTTTTTTACCCATTCTGGAAGTGAATCTGCATTTGCAAAATTTACTGAACCTGAAACTAGTAAGATTGAAAACACCACCATTGGAATACTTGTTTTCAATGACATGCGTCCCATTGATGATAATTGTTTTCAAAGATTTTAAATGATTTGTTAATTTTTAGATGTGATTTTTACTTTTTGGCATTAAAACACCATAATTTTGATTATTTTTAATAAAAAAATAAAAAAAGTGAAGACTATTCTTCAACTATGAACAGGCCTATCATTCCTGCATCTGCATGACTAACAACATGACAATGGAATAGCCAAACTGCTGGTTTGTCTGGTTTGATAATGAATGATTCAAGTGTTCCTTGAACTAGTGGGAATGTTTGAGAGGTTATTGTAGAGCCTCTCTCATTTGTACTTGAAATCATTTTATTTCCATGTAAGTGGAATGAATGGATTTGGTCTCCTAGATTTGTAACGCTAAATTCAACTGTTTCTCCAACCTTTGCCTTGTACACAGGTAATGTGTAATTGAATTGTGCAACAACTCCGTCCAATCCTTGCTCTGCAAAAATTTCTTCAAGAGCTTTCTCTCCGCCGGGCATACCTTTACCATTCATGAGATAGTATGGTATGGGGCCTTTTTCCGTTTTTTCAATATTGTAGCCTAATTCTGACATTATGATTGGAATTTGTCTGTCAATGTATGGTCTTGGAGGATTTCTTTCAATTATGATATTGCCATAAAGACCTTGCAAAATATGATCTTTTATTCCAAGACCTTCAGATGCTGCGTGATCATGGAAAAATGTTGTTCCCCAAGTGTTTACATTGTATTCATATGTCCATTCACCACCTGGTGGAATCATTGAACCAGCCCCTACTCCTGTGATTACATTGACTGGGGATCCATCATGTTTAGGATCATAGTCACTCATATGAGCATGAAAACTATGGGTCAAATCATGATTGTTGATTACTTTGACTCGTAATAGATCACCTTGATTTACCATTAGAGTTGGTGCCGGTACTGTTCCGTTGTATGTCCAAGCATGCCATACTGCAGTATCTGATATTTGAATGTCTGTTTGCTCAATTATCAACGTGTATTCTTTTACAGGTTGCTCCTCGGCTTCAGCAATCTGTGGTTGTAATTCCGATGCACTTTGAGATTGAACATCTAAGATAGTTTTTGTTTCTGTATTTAGATCTGGCAAAAATTGAATATCTCCTGCTGTCATTCCAATTAATAATGCAAGCAAGATTGGTATTCCTACCAGACCGAATTTTTTCTGCATGACTGCATTGTCAAGATCATTCAATTAAATCAAAAGTGGTTTTTCATATGTAGGAATATGAGTATGGATTCTTATGTGATCTAATGATATAACTATACAGACAAATTTTTCAAATTTATGATCTGTTGAGATTCTAGAAAATAATTCTATTATGATCGGTTATAATGTGAATGCATTGTCTTGCAGTGCAGTCTTATCTATTATATCTAATTTTGAAGCTGTTTTTTTATGCAAGAATTAGTTCAATCTGTAAAAATAATGGACGATGAAAGAAAACAAGTCATTTTGGAAATCCTTGCTGACAAATATTGCAAATTAATTCTCCATAATACTTTAGAAAAACCAAAATCTGCAATGGAAATTTCTGGTGAAAAGAACATTCCTATCAGTACTGTATATAGAAGATTGCAGACTTTGTATGATGCAAAATTACTTGCTATTTCTGGTTCAATTAACCAAGATGGAAAAAAGTACTTTTTATACAAAAGTAAGGTAAAATCTATCTCTCTCAAATGTGATCTAGAAATAACATCTGTTGAGCTTGTGCCCAATACACGCATAAATTAATTATTAGTAATCCCTCTTTGAGTTAAAAATGATGGAAAAAGATTTAGCTACTACAAAACGACAAACTCATTTAGCAAAAAAGGAATCTACTAGGAGCATTACGTATAGACTTCCTGAAAAACTTGTCACTGAATTAGAGACGGAATCTACTCAGAAAGGTATTTCACAAAATGTTCTAGTCCGACAAATTCTAGAAAAATATGTTCAATGGGATAGATTCTCAAGTAAAATTGGAATGATTCCTGTTCCAAAAGGAATTCTTGAAGCATTGGGGGGGGAATTAGATGGAAAAGATATTGATGAAATAATCACTTTGATGTTTCCTATGATCAAGGATACTGTTTTGTTTATCAAAGGTGGATATGATTTGAAACGTTGTATTGAAACATTAGAAGATTACATGCGCGCATCTGGGATGAACTCTGATCATCGAGTGGAAGGTGATATGCACATATTTTTAATTCAACATGAATTAGGATTAAAATGGTCTGTCTTTACCGAACAATTACTAACTCAAGTATTTCGTAGTTTCTTACCTGATAAAGAACTAAAATTTCAAACTACTGATACTACGGTTATTTTATCAGTATCTTTGGGTTCTGATTTTAATGAGCATGATTATCATAATTGAAATTCAATTTACCCTTTGAAATATTCCTTTAGATAAAACGAATCGATGAATTACTCTGATCCTATTCGACAAAAAACTTTGGTAAAACAGATTATGAGCAATTCTGTTGTCTCTGTTGATTCATCTGTAACTGCAACTAATGCTGCAAAAATGATGGAAGATGCTGGGGTCGGCTCTGTTGTAGTTTTAGAAAATAATTTACCTGTTGGAATTATTACCGATAGGGATTTTGCAATAAAAATTACTGCTCACTCTTATCCGATTGATACTCCGGTCAGAAGAATAATGTCTTCTCCTTTAATCTCAATTGATCCTAATTCTGATTTATGGATCGCATCTGATTTGATGTCTACTCGAAATGTTAGGAAATTACCTGTCATTGAAGATGACAAAGTTGTGGGAATTTTAACTTCGAGCGATTTAGTTAAACATATTGCAGATCACTGAAAATTCTTGTAAAATATCCATTATTTCTTGAATTACTAGTATGTCAGGTGGGAAAAGCTTCTTATAATTTGAAACATCTTTTTTCTTCATAATGGCAACTGAGCAAACACAAAAGATGGTTACAGTTACAGCAAAAGCAGCTGAAAAGATCCATGAATTTATGAAAGAAGAAGCAGAATCTCCTGAATACCTTAGAGTATATGTTCAAGGTGGTGGTTGTTCTGGCCTTTCTTACGGAATGGGTTTTGAAAAAGCACCAGAAGAAGATGACATTGTCTTAGAAGAGAATGGAGTCAAACTTCTTGTTGACAGCTACAGCGTTGATCATCTGCAAGGTGCAAACGTAGACTATATTGAAAGCCTAATGGGCTCTGGATTCAAAATTAACAATCCAAATGTTACAAAATCCTGTTCATGCGGTCACTCATTTAGCACTGAATAAACAAAATCATTATTTTTCATTTTTAGATTTTTTCATAGCTTTTGCTATAATGGATATATTTTTGAAAATTTTATATTTTTCAGACCTTTTTTTGCGATACCCTCATATATCGCAGGCAGAAACCCAAATTATGATAATAAAGGAGATGAATAGTTTATGCCTCAATCAGGAATTGTCAAATATCACGTTAAACTTTCCTATGAAGTCGATGGACTCGTTGAAAGAGCAGATATAATCGGAGCCATCTTTGGCCAAACAGAAGGACTGTTAGGCCCAGAGATGAATTTGAATGAACTGCAACGAGTTTCCAAGGTAGGTCGCATTGAAGTCAATGCGAAATCTACATCTAACACCACCACTGGTGATGCATTAATTCCGATGAGTACTGATATTGATACTTGCGCATTAATCGCTGCTGGAATTGAAAGCATCGACAAAGTGGGTCCATTTGATTCTCAATTTAGATTAGAAACCATTGATGATGTACGAGCTGCAAAGAAAGATGATATTGTAAAACGTGCAAAAGAAATTAAACAAAAATGGGCAACTAAAACTGTCAGTGAAGGTGAAAGCATGTTAAATGATGTTCATCAAGGTGATACTGGAAAACTAGCCACATATGGGCCATCAAAACTAACATGCAGTTCTGGCGTTTTTGATTCTACTTGGGTAATTCTAGTTGAAGGAAGAGCAGATGTAATCAATCTTCTAAGAGCTGGATATGACAATGTACTTGCAATTGAAGGTGCAAAAATTGATGAATCAATTAAAGAGTTATGTAACAAAAAAGACACTGTTGTTGCATTCCTTGACGGTGATAGATCTGGTGGATTCATTCTCAAAGAACTCAAATCTGTTGTTACATTAGATTATGAACTTCAAGCAGATTCTGGTGTTGAAGTTGAGGAATTAACTCCAGCAAGAATCGATGAAATTCTAAGACCTATTGCTAATGAAATTAGAGATGGAAAACCTGCACCTGAGCTAAAAAGTAAGGATGATGGACCTGTTGCAGAAGTAGCAGCCAAAATATTTCCAAATCTCAATGAAACACTTGAAGCAGTTGCATTAGATGGTGATCAAAATGAAGTTTTCAAAGTCCCAATCAGCGAAGTTGTAAGCAAACTATCTTCACAATCTGGAATCAAATATCTTCTACTGGATGGAATCATCACTCAGAGACTTTTAGAAGGTGCCAAAAATGCTGGTGTTGAATGTGTAATAGGACACAGAGTTGCAAAATTATCAAACTCTGATGGAATGACACTAAAAACATTCGGTGACTTGGGTGTATCTTAGAATAGATGACTGAACTGAAAATTCAGCACATCCTAACTCTTTCATATCTACTTTCAAAAGGTGCAAAATACAACTATGTCTCAATCACTACGTCTTCACTAGGGAAAAACATTCAGAAATCTCAACAGGCTGCTTCAAAACACCTTCTTGAATTAGAACAAAATCAGTTCATTGAGAGAATAATTAATGGACGAAATATTTCTGTAAAAATTACTCCAAAAGGATATTCTGAAATGGTAAAACTTTCATCCATATTGCAAAAAAGTCTTGATTCTTCACCTTCGCATGTTGAACTAAAAGGCACACTAGTTTCTGGAATGGGTGAAGGTGCATACTATATGGGATTGAAGGGCTACACAAAACAATTTCAATCCAAAATTGGATATGTTCCATACCCTGGGACTCTAAATGTTAGATTAGATCAAAAAATTCATCAAGAATCTATTAAACAATTTGAAACTTTGGAGGGTGTGAAAATTAAGAGTTTTTCGGATGGAAAGAGAACTTATGGTTGGGTAAAATGTTTCACTGCAAAACTTAACAATTCTACAAATTGCGAATTAATCATACTAGAGCGTACACATCATGATGATTCTATAATAGAATTGATTTCAAAATCTTGTTTAAGAAAAACTGCAAAATTAAAAGACGGTTCTAAGGTTTTAATTAAAATTCCAATAAATTCCTAAATCCCGTGAATGGATTCCCCATACTCTTTCTGAATTTTTGAACTAGAGCTCTCAGGCATTGGTGATTGCAATCTTGCAACTTTTGCATCCAGTTTTATTTTTTTACATCCCTCAGTGATGAATTTTTCTTGATGAATTTGATCATATCCTAATGCAATGATTTGTGGTTTTACGTGATTTACCGTTTTGAATATGTCGTCTTCTTGCCCAATTAAACAAAGATCCACCATTGATAATGAATTTACCAATTCCTGTCTTTGTTCTTGTGCATGAAGTGGCCTTCTTTTCTTCATTCTTACTGCTGTATTGTCTGTTGCAACGACAACAACTAAAACATCTCCCAATTCTTTTGCTGCATTTAATGTGTGAATATGTCCAGGATGAATAATGTCGAAAACTCCTCCTGCCAATACAACGCCTAGTGAGTTTCTTCCCTTTTCAGTAAGGGTACTTCTATCTTCATTTACAAATTGATTTTTAATCAAATCGTTAATTTTTGAATTAATAATGTCTTCAGAAAGCATACTTTTTTTCTTGATAATTTCAAATGGTTTTTTTTCTTCAATTTGAGATACATACATGATTGACAGTATGGATTTTTCAATTGGCTCCAATGTTTTTTCTATTTTTGACCCTCTCTTTAATTCATCGCTAGAAATTACATCTTTGGATCAAGGCCTTTTGCCAATCTTAATGCATCTACAAGCCCATCTGCATACCCTATACTCAATATTGCCACTTCATCTTGACCGTCTTCTAGAAACTTCTCTGCATCTTTGACATACAATTCAGCATTTTCTAAAATTCCTTGAAACTCTTTTTGACCTTTGTATAATGGCCCAACCTCTTCTAATGCTTCTCGAACCATTGGAACATATTTTTTCATCATTTGAATGGAGATTTTCTTTGTTTTTTCTGTATTGTCAAATGGCTCATCGATACACTCTCCAAATAACTTTAGTGCATCCGATTCAGTAAAGTGTAATCTGCCTGGAATGATCACTGTATGTGGCGGCTTGCCAAAGTCAATTTTTTTCAAACTTGATATTTTACCTGAAATGATTTTCTGATCTTTGAACCCTATTCTTGATGCAACAATTACATATGTTGATGGACTAATGACATTTCTTATTTGCCCTTTTTCAGTTTCTAAGAGACCGCCTAACGCATCTTTAGGATCTAAGAAAAAATCTTTGTCTTGATTATATTCTAAGAGTAGCACTGTATGATTACCTTCGATAATATTTTTGTATATTACATAATATGGTGTTGTTAATGATTTCATTTCACTCATTATTGTTGCAATTCTCCCTACTTTGTAAAAATGCAAACCACATTCCCCTATCATCGAAGTAAGCGATGATGCTGCATGAATAGAATATGTTTTGATTTTATCCTCAGTTGCTCTTGTTCTTAATTCGATATGGGTTGTTGCAATGTAAGGATCCCCGTATGCTAATAACACTACCTTCTTTTTCTTTGCATTTTTTAAAATTTCATTGCCGTCTTCCACAAGCCATCTCTTTGCAAGTTTAAATTCACCATTTGTTGCTTTTCTGATTTTTGTTAAATCTGATTTTCCTATTGGGCTGGTAAATTGCTCCAAATACACGATATCTGCTTTTGATAAAACATCCAATGCCTCACTGGGAATGGATTTGAAGCCAGAAATTCCTAAACCGATAAACCACAGCATTATTGAATATTTTTGTCATGAAGTCTTTTTAAATGCTGTAGTGTTTTCTTGAGAATTTCTATTCCTCTAAGATATTCATCAATTGAAACCTTTTCATCAATCGTATGAGCTTCATGAGGATCTCCTGGCCCATAAGTTACAACCGGAATTTTCCATTGATTTCCAAGCACATTCATGTCTCCAGTCCCTGTTTTTCTAATTAAAGTGGGTCTTGAATGCTCAGTTTCCATGATTCCTAGAGTAAAAGCTCTAACTAGTGCTGAATTATGAGGAGCTTCAAACGGTTCAGTTTCATCTAAAATTGAATAAAATGCTTCAACGTCTCTTTCTTGAGATATTTCTTTGACAAGTGTTGAAATTTTTTGTTCAATTGTTTTACAATTCATATCTACTGGAATTCTAATGTCGAAAGTTGTTTCACATTCTTTTGGAGTGACATTGTGGCTAGTACCTCCCTTCACTTCAGTCATTGTAGCTGTCAATAACATTCCTTTTGTTTTCCCTTCTTGGTTTGCTTCTAGCTTTTCTTTTAGTTCTCTTGCAAAAATCATAGATTCCAAAATTGCATTCTTTGATAACCATGGTGCACTTGCATGAGAACTATCTTCAACACTAATTTTGAGACTTATTGCTAACCTTCCTTTGTATGCAATTGTTACTTGTTTAATTCCACTTGGCTCTCCAAAAATGGCGTAATCAATATTCATCTTTTTCTTAACTAAATTTTTAATTCCTGTGGCGTTACCTTCTTCATCTACTGCTCCGACAAAAAATACGGTTCCATTATTATTTTGAACTGATGCTGCTGCAAATAGCATTGCCATTAACGGTGCTTTTGCATCTGATGCCCCTCTGCCATAAAGCGAATCGCCTTCTTTTCTGACTTTGACTTTGCCTGGCACCACATCCATATGTCCACACAACATAATTTTTGGAGAACCTGATCCCTTTTTTGCAATCACATTGCCTACCTCATCTATCTGAATATCTTCAAATCCTAAATCGTCACATTTATCGGCTAAAAATTCAGCCAGTGGTTTTTCACTTAGAGATGGTGTGTATAGCCTGAGTGCTTTCTCTAGCATCTTCACTGCAAATCTTGGTGTTACTGTAAAGTTTGTGTCCAATTCTTACTTGCCTATCTCAAGTGCATAGTCTAGCATTAGGGAAGGAATATCTACTTCACACACTCTTACTGTGTTTTTGTATTCAGTTGTATTGTTTACTTCGTGTACAACCAGTCCTTTATCGTCACTTTCCATCAAATCCACACCTACGATGTCTCCCTCAATTGCATGTTTTGCTTTAATGCACATTTCCTCCATCTCTTGTGTGACTTTGCATGGTTCAGCTACGCCGCCAAGTGCCATGTTTGTTTTCCAATGTTTAGAAGTTCTGTAAATTGCTGCAACTATCTTATCCCCTACCATTATTGCTCGAATGTCTCTTGGTGGTCTTTGTACAAATTCTTCTAGATAATGAACTTGATAAATCGGATACATATTTTCCCTACTTTCAATAATTCCCTCAGCTGCGTCTCTGTCATTTAATTTTGAAATTAATCTTCCCCAACTACCGACTGTTGGCTTGATTACTCTTGGATATCCTTGCGAATCAAGTGTATCCAATGCTGCATCTTTTGAAAAAGCTACAGTTGCATCTGGTGTTGGCACTCCGAATTTTTTTAATAACATGTGTGTGAATAATTTATTTCCAGCATAAACTCCGGTGTTGAGACAATTGATTACTTTGACACCTAACCCTTCAAGAGCTGCTGTTGAATGTAAATTTCTATAGTAACTTACACACCTTTGTATGACTACGCCATAATCTTCTGGTTTTTTTTCTAAATTTATTGCCAATTTTTTACAATCGACCATCTGGATGTTGATATTCTTTTTCTTACCTGCTTCTAGTAGAGCTTTTTCTTCCCAACGGATGGTATCGTAAAGAATAGTAACGTCAGTATTCACTGTCCCCAATCCTCGCCAACCGTTTGGGCTGGCTTTAGATCGAAGCCGTTTGAACCTTGAGATAATTCAAAACTTGCGCCACATTCCGGACATGTTACGATTTCTCCTTCAAGTGCATCACTTGGTACGGAAATATCTGCATCACATTCTTCACATTTTGACATATTCTCTCTTCGTTACTCCTCTAATTTATCATTAATTATCTTTTTTTCAAGTCTGTCTTCTAGAGGGATCTCTATAAGATCACCCATTCTTAGACCCTTTAATCCTGCAGCGACAGCTTTTGCACCTTCATCGTTCTTTTCCAATCCTAAAAGGGACATCAAATATGCTGCACCTGTTTTTCCTGCCAATTCTCCGAACACTATCTTTCGTCTATTTCCAACTGCTCTAGGAGGAATTGGTTCATAGGCTGCCGGATTTCGAAGAATTGCTGCAAGATGTGTACCTGCTTTGTGTTTGTAAGCTGATGAACCTACAATGGGTTTGGAATCGTA
This sequence comes from Candidatus Nitrosopumilus sp. bin_32a, assembly GCF_054095935.1. Lineage (NCBI taxonomy): Archaea > Thermoproteati > Nitrososphaerota > Nitrososphaeria > Nitrosopumilales > Nitrosopumilaceae > Nitrosopumilus > Candidatus Nitrosopumilus sp. bin_32a. The sequence goes on from NZ_JBSWSN010000002.1 coordinate 163,089, forward strand.
TGGTGTAATCGATGTATACTCTTCAATTAACCTGGACAGGTCAAGTAACATGTCTAACCTGAAATCGTTTGGTGATTTGTAAAGATAAGTCAATGCCACTGCAACCTCTGCAAGGGGGGGAATTCCTGTTCTTTCTCCAATCCCATCAATTGTAGTGTGAATTTGATCAACCCCTGCATCACATGCTGAAAATGCATTTGCTACTGCAAAACCAATGTCATTATGCACATGTGCATCTAATGGCACATCTACAACCTCTCTTACTTTTTTAACAAAATTATACATTCCAATTGGACGTAGAATTCCTACAGTGTCTGGGAGACTAATCCTGTCAACTCCTGCTTCTTCGATAGCTTTGCAAATTTTTAATAGAAATTCTGGCTCTGCTCTACTTCCATCTTCAACTGTGAATCTAATTTTTAGTCCATGTGATTTTGCATATTCCACAGTTTCCACCGCTCTCTCAAGTGCTTCCTCTCTTGAAATTCGCAATTTATCTTTTAGATGTATGTCTGAAATTCCTAAATATGCTGCACACCATTTGGCATCGCAATCTAATGAGATGTCTATATCCTCTTTGAGTGCACGTCCGTGAGAAACAATATCTGCTTTTAGTCCTTGCTTGATAATTGTTTTAGTTGCTTCTTTATGGTCATTAGATACAACCGGTGAAATCTCAATTTGATCAACACCAAAATAATCTAACATCCATGCAATTTGGATTCTCTGTTTGTTTGTAAATGAAACACCTGGATGTTGTTCTCCCTCTCTTAGAGTGCTGTCTAAAATCCTAATTCTCTTTGGATTTTTTTCATATGCGTTGTATAGATTTGCATAGTGATTCGGATCTTTCATTACTGATATCGTTGACATAAATTGATGATATAAACATATTCGTACTAAGTTCGTTGGAAAAAAGTAAAAATGATCCTAAATTAGTTTTGAAATTAAATTTTGAAACGAAAGTCGCAATTAGATTATTTTTCTCAAAATAATGACCGTGTTAGTATCTACCACTCCTGGAATTTTTCTTAGAGCGTCAATCGTGGTGTTGATTTCTGCAATGTTTGTTGCGCTCATTATTGTTGTGATGTCATATTGGCCAGTAATCTCATAAACTGTTTTCACTCCTTCCAATTTTGCAAGTTTTAGTGATACCTTGGATGTGTCTGTTGCAGAATCTACCGAAACTAAAACGATTGCACTTGTTGAATTTTCTTCCCCAATTTCTAGAGTGAATTTTTTGATTGTTCCACTGTCCACTAGATTTTTTACACGTCTTCTAACTGCTGATTCTGAAAGTTTTAGTTTTTTACCAATGTCTACAAATGATTCCCTAGAATCCTCTTTCAAATACCCGATAATTTTTTCGTCTACTTTATCCTTGTACATTTCTTTTTTCTTCCTCTTCAGTTAGTACGGAATCTAGAGCATGTAAAACTTTTGTTACGTCATCTTCAGATATTACTAATGGGGGAAGGATTCTGAGGATGTTTCTTCCAGAGTAAAGCATTAGGACTCCTTTTTCGATCAATCCCATCAGAATATCTTTGACCTCAAATTTCATTTCAATTCCTATCATGAGGCCCTTTCCTCTGACCTCTCTGATTATGGGGTGTTTTTCTTTTAATTTTTCTAAACCTTCTCTGAATATTTTCCCCATGTTCTCTGAGTTTTCAATCAAACCATCTTCTGTGATTGCCTTGAGAGCTGCAGTTCCTGCTGCACAGGAAATTGGATTTCCTCCAAATGTTGATGAATGCTCGCCCTTACTTATTGAAGCTAAGATATCTGGTCTTACAAGAGTTGCACCCATTGGAACGCCTCCTGCAATTCCTTTTGCGAGACACAAAATGTCTGGTGCAGTATTCCAATGATCACAAGCCCACAATCGTCCAGTTCTACCTAGACCAGCTTGAATTTCGTCAAAAATTAACACAATTCCTTTTTCATCGCACAGTTTTCTGACTTCCTGCAAAAACCCTTCTGGTGCAACTATGATTCCACTTTCTCCTTGTATTGGTTCCAAAATTACAAACGCAGTATCATCATCAATTACTGAACGCAATGATTCAATGTCTCCATATGTTGCAAAGGAAACTTTCTCTACTAGTGGTGCAAATGGCGTTCGATATTTTGGATTAAATGTTAGTGATAAAGCTCCAAATGATTTTCCATGGTATGATCCTTTCATTGCAACCATCCCTTTCTTTCCAGTAAATTTTCTTGCAAACTTCATAGCAGCTTCTATTGCTTCGGCACCACTGTTGTTTAGATGAACTTGTGTTAGGCCTTTTGGCGCTAACCCAATCAGTGTTTTCAAAAATTCTTCTCTTGTTTTATTATACAATGAACTATGAACAGTAATTATTTTATCAATTTGTTCTCTTATTGCATCATTGACTCTTTGATTTTTATGACCTACTAGAGCTACTCCGTATCCTCCCATGCAATCGATGTATTCTTTTCCGTCTACATCCCATACGTGTGATCCTACTCCTCTTTCAATTGTTACTGGGAATCTCTGATAGAGATTTCCCATAAATTGGTCTTCACTCATGTTCAATCACCGTACAATTATCATGTGCAATTGCAGAAGAGATTGGATTTTCTCTTTGTCCATTTCCAATCAATGCTTCTTTTACTCCCATATCTAATGCTTCTGTGGATGCCAGAATTTTCTTTTCCATTCCTGGTCCTATTTTCGGTCTAATTTCTTTTGCTTCTGCCAATGTGAGTTTTGTAACAAGTTTGTCATCCATTAATAATCCATCAACATTTGTGATGAATAATACTTTATCACAACCGACTTTGCCTGCAACATATGCTGCAGCCCTGTCTCCGTCAATGTTCAGAAATTCTGACTCTTCGCTCATTGCTATGGGTGAAATGACTGGTGTTAGGCCTTGTTCTAAGAGGGATTTGATGAATTTTGAATTCACTTCTCTAATCTTCCCTGTATATCCGCCGTCAATCGCTTGTTTTCTGCCTTTTTCATTTACTATGAGTAATTTCTTTTTTCTGTCAGCTTGGATCAATCTGGCATCTATTCCTGAAAGTCCGATCGCATTAATGCCGTTTTTCTGAAGCATTTGTACAATTGCCTTGTTTATTCTGCCAGACATCACCATGGTGAAAATTTCTGCGGTTTCTTTATCGGTATATCTGCTTTTAATGCCACTTGGCGATGTTACAAATTTTGGTTCTTTTCCAAGCTGTTCGCATACTTTGGTGACTTCTTTTCCGCCACCGTGAACGATGATTACCCCTTCAGTTTCTGCTACTTTTTTAATGTCTGCAATTGTTGATGGATGTAAATCGTCTACTACACTTCCGCCAATTTTAATTGTGATCATTTCTAAACTGGAGTTAATGGAGTGTATCTTAGTCCATCCATTTCATCAAAACCACACATTACATTCATGTTTTGAATGGCAGAACCGGCTGCACCCTTCATCAAGTTATCTGATGCAGAAAGTGCAATCAATCTATTGTTGTCTTCATCTAGGTCAAATCCGATATCACAAAAGTTTGAACCCACCAAGAATTTTGGATCTGGGAATTTGTACAATCCTTTTTTATCTCTAATTAATCTGATGAACCTTTCATCACCATATGCTTGACGATATATTTTCCATAGTTCTTTTTCATCAATATCTTTTTTCAAGAATGTGTGATTTGTACACAAAATACCTCTAACTACATCTACTGCATGTGGACTCATTGAAACACGAATTTTATGTCCTGCAATTTCACTGAGCTCTTGTTCGATTTCACCCGTGTGTCTGTGCTTTGCTGGTTTGTATGGTCTGATGACACCTGCCCTCATTGCATGAGCAGTTCCAGAACCAGACCCTGCACCTGATGAGCCTATTTTTGAATCGACAACTATGTGTTCTTCATCGATAATGTTATTTCTGATTAATGGTGCAAGTGCAAGCATTGATGTTACAGCCATGCATCCTGGACAAGAAACTAGTTGTGCATTTTTAATTTTCTCTCTATGTAATTCTGGTACTCCGAAAACTGATTTTTCTAAATAATCTGGATGTGGATGTTCCCAACCATACCATTTGTCATATGCGTCTTGATTATGTAATCTATAATCTGCACTCAAATCAATTACTTTGACTCCTCTATCGTAGAGTGCTTTTACAATTTCAGTTGCAGTTCCATGAGGCACTGCTGTGAAAACAACATCACACTTGTCTGTCAATTTATCATAATCTAGTTCTGAGAAAGTAAGATCGGTAAATCCTTTCAAACTTGGTTGGATTCTGTGGAGATACTCTCCAACATGTTGTCTTGATGTGACCATTGCGATCTCTACATCTGGATGGTTTACTAAAAGACGAAGTGTCTCTCCACCTACATATCCTGATGCTCCAACAACACCTACTTTCATGATAAGTCACCTCCTAAAGGAGTATAATTATTTTCTTACGTAGTTTAAAGCAAATTCTACCATTTCTTTTGGTATATTTCGTTGTGCCACTCTAGATAACCCTTTGAATTCCACAGTATTGTTTACTTCGTGAACTACCAAACCTCTTTCGTCATCCTCCATCATGTCGATTCCTAGAATTCCGCCACCCATGGCCTTTGATGCTTTTACGGCCATATCTTCCATTTCCTTTGTGATCTCACAAAGTTCTGGATCTGCCCCCAAAGCGATATTTGTTTTGAATCCTCCTGAAGATTTTCTATACATGGCTGCAATAGGCTCATCACCAACTGTGATTATTCTGATATCTCTTGGTGGTCTTTGGATTAATTCTTGCAAGTAGTAAATTCTATCGTGAGGACTATCTGTAATGTCTCTGATTTCAAAAACTGCTTCCATGGTATCTTTATCTTTGAGTGGCATTACTCCTCTTCCCCAACTTCCAATTACTGGTTTTATCACTAATGGGAATCCTACCTTTTCTAAATTCTCTGCTGCACTTTCACTTGAAAATGAAAAATATGTTTTAGGTGTTGGAACATTATTTTTTTTCAAAAGTAATGTCATGAACATCTTGTTTCCGCAAACATTTGCAACTTCAAACTTGTTTAGTACCGGAATATCCATGAATTCTAGGCTGGCAGTAAAATGAAGTCCTCTAAAATAACTGACACATCTTTCTAAAACAATATCGCCTAAATCAAAATCTTCTTTTTTACTATCTGTATTAATTTGAGTAATTTTTGCATCTAGCATCAATGCCTCGTGTCCTAATTCAGATGCTTCTTTCTGCAACATCTTTTCTTCCGCTCTTAAGCGGTCAAAGACGATACAGACTTTGGACATTACTCTCCCCAGTCTTCGCCTACGGTTTCTGCTTGTTTAAGCTCGACATTTGATCCGTCTTTTTTAGCGATTTCAAAGTCAGCACCACAATCAGGGCAGGAGACAATTTCTCCCACTGAGGCATCGTCTGGGATGTTTAATGTTGCATCACATTCTGGGCAGTTCATGTTTTTGTAGACCTTTTCTTTTGTAATTTATTAGCTTCTGTTGACTGCATTCCCCACAATTCGACAAATCCTTTGGCTAATCTTTGATCAAATGTCGATTCTGCCCCATAAGTTGCAATATCGTGACTGTACAGGGAGTTACTTGACTTTCTTCCGACCACTCTGATGCTTCCTTTGTACAACTTTAGTTTTACAGTTCCAGACACTGTCTTTTGTGATGCTTCGATAAATCCATCAAGGTCTGTTTTTAGAGGATCCTGCCAAAGTCCTGAGTATGCCAAATATGCCCATTCATCGTCAATCATTGACTTGAACTTGTTTTCGTGTTTAGTGTGTACCATTTTTTCTAAATCTGAATGAGCTTCAATTAGACAAGTTGCTGCAGGGGTTTCATACACTTCTCGCGATTTGATTCCTACAACTCTGTCTTCAATATGATCAACTATTCCGACACCTGCGTCTCCTGCTTTTTTGTTAATGTATTCAATTAGTTTTATTGGCTCCATTGCTTTGCCATCAACTTGGACTGGAATTCCTTTGTTGAATTTAATTTCCAAGTATGTCGGTTTATCTGGCAAGTTTTTTGTTTTGACCCAAATGAAAGCATCATCAGGTGGCTCATTGTACGGATCCTCTAGCACTCCTCCTTCTATTGCACGACCCCACAAGTTTTGATCAATGCTGAATCTTTTTGCTACAGTGTCAATTTCAATTCCGTGTTTTTTTGCAAACTTTAATTCTGTATCTCTGTCCAAATTTTTATCTCTGATTGGAGCGATGATTGGGAGATCAGAACCTGAACGTAATGTTATGTCAAATCTCACTTGATCATTTCCTTTTCCAGAACATCCATGAGCAAGTGATGTTACTTTTTCTTTCTTTGCAATTTCTAAAACTTTTTCTGCAATTAATGGTCTTGCAAGTGCTGTTGCAAGACAATATTTTTTTTGATAAAGGGCATTGGCTTTAATTGATGGAAAAATATAGTCTGTGACAAATTCTTTTCTTGCATCGATATTGTAGTGTTTTTTTACACCCAGTTTTTTTGCCTTTGCTGCAATTTTTTTCCAATCCTCCCCTTGTCCAACATCCACTGTTACTGTAATGACATCCATGTCATGTTCATCTTGTAGATACTTTACAACCACTGATGTATCTAGTCCACCAGAAAATGCAAGGATTCCTTTTTGAGTCATAAAACATCTTTTCCGTCGTATTTTGGAATTTATCTTTTGTGATGGGCTCAAATTAAATTATTTTTGAAAAATTTCTGACTAGCTTGAGCTAAAATTCGATGATTATTTAACCGCCAAATATAACGCTGTTTTATGAAAACTCGATCAGTAGTTTCTGCAAGCATTGTGGGCGTTGTATTGCTGTCTATGTTGGGAATTACTCTTAATTCTAGTGATGTCCCATCTGATCCTAAACTTCGAATTGCATATTTTCCAAATATCGGACATGCAATTCCAATTGTAGGGATGGAGAATGGGTTTTTTCAAAATAGTCTTGGAGATCAAGTAAAAATTGAAACCAGAGTCTTTGACAGTGGTCCTCAAGCCATCGAGTCTTTGTTTGCCAATTCGATTGATTTAGCATATGTGGGACCTGGCCCTGCAATTAATGGATTTTTAAATTCTGAAAACCATAATGTAAGGATTCTTGCTGGTGCTGCTAGTGGTGGTGCTAGCTTTATTGTTCATCCTGACTCTGAGATAAACTCTGCATCTGATTTTGTTGGAAAAAAAATCGCTGCCCCCCAAATCGGTAACACCCAGGATGTCTCCTTGCGTCATTATCTTTCTGAACACGGATTAAAACCCGCTGAAAAAGGCGGCTCTGTAATAATTTACAATATCCCAAATCCTGATATTTACACATTATTTGCAAAGGGGGATATTGATGGTGCATGGATTCCAGAACCGTGGGCTACAATTTTAGAAACCGAACTAAATGGAAAACGATTGTTTTATGAAGAAGAACTTTGGCCAAATCAGGAATTTGCATCTGTTCTTTTAATTGCAAATGCTAATTTTGTAGAAAAAAATCCTGAACTGGTTTCCAATTTTTTAGACTCTCATCATGAAACTGTCAATTGGATTGATCAAAATCCTATTGAGACCAGAATTATTTTTAACAATTTTTTAAATTCTCATCTAGGTCAACCATTATCTGATGATGTTGTAGATACTGCTCTGTCAAATCTGGTAATTACTGCAGACCCTATACCTGATTCAATCCATTCATTTGCAGAAAAAGCAAATGCACTTGGATATCTTGGAAGAAATGGATATGATTTGTCTGGTATTTTTTACTACTTTGATACAAATTCTATTGAGGAGGACAATACCTGATGACCAAACTTGAAGCAAAAAATATTGTTAAATATTTCAGCCATGATTCTCACAAGCTCAAGGCTCTTGGTGGGATCAATCTCAGGGTTGAGGCTGGGGACTTTGTCTGTTTGGTTGGTCCTTCAGGATGTGGAAAATCTACATTTTTACGCATAGTTGCAGGCTTGGAGAAACCTGATGAAGGCCAAATTCTGTTTGATGGGAGAAATGTTACTGAAACCGGGCCTGAAAGAATTATGGTGTTTCAAGAGGGTGCCTTGTTCCCCTGGCTTAAGGTTCAGGATAATGTGGAATTCGGATTAAAGATGGCCGGCATCCCAAAAGATGAGCGGGCAAAGATATCTCATAGATATTTGGATATGATGCAATTGACCAAATTTGCAGATTCTTATGTTTATCAACTTTCAACAGGAATGAAGCAGCGTGTAGCTATTGCCAGAGCTCTCGTAATGGATCCTGATGTGTTGCTGATGGATGAACCGTTTGCTGCACTTGATGCACAAACTCGTGATTTACTGTTGGTTGAAATGCAATTGATATGGGAGAAAACAAAAAAGACTATTTTGTTTGTAACTCACAGTGTTTCAGAAGCTGCAGTACTTGGAACTAAAGTTGCAATTTTCAGTAATCGACCGTCTGTAATCAAAAAAGAAGTTGACAATAATTTCCCAAGACCTAGAATAACTGAAGATGAGTCATTACTCAAATTTCAACAAGACATCTTGGCTGAATTAAGGCCTGAGGTAAAGAAGAGTAAATAGTGATAATTATGGCAAAGAATTACGCGCTTCATAGAATTGCATTTTACATTGGAATCGTTGTAGTTTGGCAAATAATTGCAATGTCCGGTATTTGGCCAGATAATATTTTCCCATCTCCATACGATGTGGCTGAAGATTTAGCATATGGCGCAGCAGATGGCAGCTTGTTTTATGGAATAGCAACTAGCATGTGGCGATTATCCATTGGACTTGCAATTGCAATTGCTGGAGGTGTTGTACTGGGAATTTTCATGGCAAGAATCGAAGTAATCAATCAGACAGTTGGTTCTCTGGTTTTAGGATTACAGTCAATTCCGTCAATTGCCTGGGTCCCTTTGGCTATTCTTTGGTTTGGATTGACTGATGGTGGAATAATTTTTGTCACTGCGATTGGAGCTGTCTTTGCAGTTACCATAAACACCTACACTGGAGTCAAAAATATCGATCCTCACTTTATAGAGGCCGCTCGAAATATGGGTGCAAAGGGAAGTCAACTAATTACTGCAGTGTTGATTCCTGCAGCATTCCCATACATGATTTCAGGCTTCAAACAGGGCTGGGCATTTGCTTGGAGGGGAGTAATTGGTGCAGAAATTCTATTTTCATTCCTAGGATTGGGATTTTTGCTTAATGCTGGCCGTTCACTCAATGATGTGTCTCAAGTAATCGGAATTATGGTGGTAATCATGGGAATAGGACTGGTAATTGATGGTGTCATTTTCAAAAGACTAGAAAACAAAGTAATGTCCCGTTGGGGCCTGAGATAGATTTCTTATTTTTTGATTTTCAGCGATACTGCAAATGCGCATATGATGATTGCAATTGCAAAATACATTACTGCAACATAGTCAAACATAAACGCAATACTTCCTGCAATGACTGGGCCCACCACTGTGGCAATAGATAGAGTGGAACTAAATATTCCAGTTGATGTTGAACGTGGATTATTTTCCATGAGATGGAAATTTCCGCCAATGAACAAAAATGCCCATGTGGCGCCAACAAGTGACATAAACGGCATTGCCATCCACCAGTCTGTGACTACTGACAATCCAACAAACACAAACGTCGTAAACCCTATGCCGATTTGAAATTTGGCTACGTTTGATAGATGAATTTTACTTGCCATGACATTCATCAAAATAAAAGCAGTCAGTGTGTTTGCAACATATACAATTGATACTTGATAAAGTTCAGCCCCCCACCTCTCCATCAATATTATGGGGAGAACAGTCCACACTGCTGCTGCCCCGATATGTCTTAGTAATAATGATAAGAATAGAAACTTGTTTTTCAAAATAACTTTTTTTGTAGTTCCTGGCTTTAGCTCTCTTACTTGCTGTGGGTTTGGCAATTTGATTGTAAATAATAGTCCGATTAAAAATGAGGCCGCACTTAGCAAGAAAATTAATCTAAGATCATTTGCAATTCCTGCTGCTGCAATTCCTGCAAGCCACCCTAGTGCATGAAATGATATTACTGTTGCTGCTCTTTTTTTGTCTATGTTTGCCTCATAGGTATATGCAATCATTGCAGGAATCATGATTCCGCTTGCAATTCCTGCTGCAATTCTCACCAGGAAAAACATGCCAAGATCATCTGCAAAATAATGTAATCCAAATGCAATGGCGCATCCTATGAAGCCAATTCTGATGAATTTGAGCCTGGTTCCCTTCTTGTCTGAATGTCTTCCAAAATAGATTTCAGATAAAATCTGGGCAAAGCTAAATGATGCAACTAACAACCCAATTTCAAAAATTGATTCTGTTACTCCTTTTGCAATTATGGGCATGAACACAAAGATTATGGAGATTCCAGCATGTTGAAAAAAAGTAGCGGTACGAACTAGATTGTTAACTGGTAACTTTTGCATAAATGTATAAAAAATTCACTTTCACCTAATTTCAACATACGTATCAATCCTGCAGCTCTTTGATATTTTTTGAAAAGAGTTAAACTGAGTTGAAATACTTTGAAATTAGTTGACAGAAAAAGAGCCGTTCCTTGATGCAATGAAAAATCGCGTATTGTTATTTGATGGTGCAATGGGTACTGAAATCCAAAGACATGATCCCCAACCCGGAGACTTTCCCAATAATCAAGACGGCTTTAATGATGGACTGGTAATCACACATCCTGAATGGATTAAACAAATTCACAGAAATTATTTAGATGCTGGGTCTGATTGCATCGAAACAAATTCTTTCGGTTCAAATAAAATCAAACTTGCTGAATATGGTTTTGGAGATCAGACAATTGAATTTAATAAAAAAATTGCGCTACTTGCATCTGAAGTTTGCGCAGAATATTCTGATAAACCGCGATATGTAATTGGGTCGATGGGTCCAACTGGCTATCTTCCAAGTTCCAATGATCCTGATCTTGGCCAAATGCCCCTGGATGAAATACGTGAGGCCTTTGAGTTACAAGCTGAAGGATTAATTCTTGGTGGTGTGGATGCATTGCTAATTGAAACAAGCCAAGATCTTTTAGAAATCAAACTTGTCATTGAGGCATGTCATAATGCGATAAAAAAAACTGGTAAAAAAGTTCCAATTATTGCAAATACTACATTGGATCAATACGGCAAAATGCTACTTGGCACAAATGTCCAAGCTGCATACACGACTGTTTCTGATATGGGAATTGATGTTTTTGGATTAAATTGTTCTACTGGTCCTATTGAGATGAATCCTAGCGTTCAGTGGCTAGATGAACAGGACGAACATAACATCTTGGTTGTTCCAAATGCAGGTATGCCTGAAAACGATGGAGGACAAGCAGTCTACAAAATGACTCCTGAAAAAATGGGCAAGGCCTTGGGGGATTTTATTGACCAATACAAAAAAGTTCGAATTATCGGTGGTTGTTGTGGAACCAATCCTGAACACATCAAGGCATTGAGGAAAGTAATTGACGAAAAAGCCAAATCTATAGAGGGTTAAGTATTTACAAAAACAGGTGTGATTTTACAATATTGACAGTTCCAAGAGTAAGTTCGGCATTAAAAGCAGTTGATCTAAAACAAGTTCCTCCTCCTTTGATTATTGGTGAGAGAATCAATACCCAAGGTTCTCGCAAAGCAAAGAAGATGGTTCTTGAAGATGATTATGAGGGCTTGGTTGATCTGGGGAGAATGCAAGTTGAGGATGGCGCACACTGTCTTGATGTTTGTGTTGCAACTACGGAACGTGCAGATGAACGCGAGTTTATGCTAAATTTAGTAAAACGGTTAAGCTCAGAAATCGATGCACCGCTAGTTATTGATTCTACAGATCCTGAAGTGATTGAAGCATCTGTAACACAGATACCTGGAAGACCAATAATCAATTCAATAAATCTAGAAGGTGATGGAAGTAGATTTGAAAAATTAGCTCCCGTCATGGCAAAGTATGGCTTGCCTGCGATTGCTTTGTGTATTGGACCTGAAGGAATGGCTAAAACTCCTCAACAAAAAGTCGATACTGCAGAATTACTTTATGAAACAGGAAAAAAATATGGATTAAAAATCGAACAGTTCATTTTCGATGTTCTTACATTTACTTTGGCAACAGGAGAGGATGAATTTCTTGATGCAGGAAAAAACACTCTGGAAGGAATTAGACTAGTTAAAGAAAAATTCCCTGATTCTTTTACAACTTTGGGTCTCAGTAACATCAGCTTTGGTCTTGCACCCTATGCTAGAAAAGTTCTAAATTCTGCATTCCTGTACCACGCAGTCAAAGCTGGTCTTGATTCTGCTATAGTTAATGCAAAAGAGATTATTCCTTATGGTGAGATTGATGAGAAGGAGAAAAAACTCGTAGATGATCTAATCTTTAACACGCATCCTGATGCATTATCTGATTTGATTGCCTATTTTGAGAATATGGGATCTCAAGTTGGCACCGCTTCAAAGAAAGTTGATGTTGATCCTTCCTGGCCTGCAGGGAAACGTGCGAATTTTAGAATTGTAAATAGACTCAAAGATGGAATTCAAAACGATGTTGTATCTGCAATAGCAGAGAAACTTGGGAAAAATGATATTATCAAAGATACTGACGGGGTCCTTTCACTTGATGCTCCCAAAGAAGTTACACATGATGGTGCCATTAGAACTCTCAATGAAGATTTGCTTCCTGCAATGAAAGAGGTCGGTGATAAATTTGGTTCAGGGGAACTGATCTTACCTTTTGTTCTCAAATCTGCCGAATGCATGAAAGCTTCAGTTGGCGAACTGGAAAAATATCTGGTACGAGAGGAGGGAACAAGCAAAGGTGTACTTGTTTTGGGTACTGTTTATGGGGATGTTCATGATATTGGCAAAAATCTTGTAAAGACAATTTTTCAAAATAACGGATACACAGTACATGATCTGGGAAAACAAGTTCCATTACAAAAATTCATTGAAAAAATTGATGAAACAAAACCTGATGCAGTTGGATTGTCTGCATTATTGGTATCTACTTCAAAACAAATGAAATTCTTTGTGGAGCATGCTAGGAAAAACAATATGAATATTCCAATTCTTTGTGGCGGTGCTGCAATTAACACCAACTACATTAACAGAATAGCAAAAGAAGATGGGCTTTACGAACCTGGAGTATTTTACTGCAATACTATGTTTGAGGGTCTCAAAACGATGGATGCTTTAGTTTCTGATGAAAAACCAAAACTCTTAGCTGATTGGAAAGACAAGTTAGAGAACTGGAAAGAAAAATCTAATGTCATTGTAGATCCTGACACCATTCCAAAAAGTGATATCAAACCCGTTCAACCCCCTACTCCAAAAGTAGTCGGTGAGCCAATCCGTTTAAAATTAGATCAAATCAATATGGCTGAAGTTTGGACTATGATTGATAAAAAATCCCTCTTCAAACTATCTTGGGGTTTGAGAGGAAAAGCAGGCTCTGAATCTGAAGAAGAACATGAACAACTGCTAACTGAATGGAAAATGAGGATAATTCGAGATAAACTCATTGAACCTGAAATTGTTTATGGGTATTTCAAATGTCATAACAAAGATAGAAAATTACTAGTTGAGAATCCTCACGGCGATGATGTTGAATTGGAATTTCCCCGTTCAACAAAACCAGAACATCTATGTCTGACTGATTATTTTGGTGATGAAGATGTTGTTGCATTTCAATCTGTCACTGTAGGAAACAAGGTGGCAGATATTATTGAACAATGGAATAAAGAGGACAAATACACTGATGCATATTATCTTCATGGGTTGGCAGTTGAAATTGCAGAAGCTTTAGCTGAATGGGCGAATCGACGAATCAAAACTGAATTGAATTTAGAAAAAGGTGGGTTGAGGTATAGTTGGGGATTCCCTAGCTGTCCTGATGTTTCACAACATCATCTGGTGTGGAAATTATTAGAACCTGAAAAATCTGGAATGACTCTAACTGAATCTGGTCAAATTATTCCTGAACAATCAACTGCCGCAATTGTGATTCATCATCCTGATGCAAAATATTTTGTATTGTAACTTTATCTTTGCTAGATTAACTAAACTCTAGAAGGCGTTTTTCCTAAAAATTCATTCAATCCATTAAAGTCGTTAGGCGATGTGAGCAAAACATCTCCTGTAATTCCAAGTGTCTTCTTTAGCAATTCTTCAAATTCTTTACTGTATGATGATAAATCCAAATTCAGAAACTTTGCAGATTTTTCATTTTTAAGAGATGGGTATAATAGAATTGGAATTATTGGAAACCCTTCAAGATTATCAGATAAATTTTGAACTTGTTCTATGCTTTGAATAACTTGAGTCATGAATCCTTTTGGCTTTGCATCTAATTTCTTTCCAATTTTTGAAAAATTAGGCTTGTTTGATATTGAAAGATACAAATCAATTTTCAAATCCACTCCTTGCTCTCTTAATCTCTTGACTGTCAAACTTGGAATCTGACCTGAATCCTCTTTTCCTGTTTGTGAAGGATCCCCCATTAGTATTAAAATTCCTGAAAATCCTATGGAGATACATTTCTCTACAAATTCTAAAATTTCATTTTCATTCTTGTCTCTGACTCTAAGACTAACTGTAATTGGTAAACCTGGAATCTCTTGCTTGATAATTTTACCCACTTCAATTGGCGAGACTCTCTGAAATCCTAACACATTTTCAGTCAAGTGGATGGCATCACATTTTTTTGAAATGATTTTTATTTTATCTATAAATTTCTTAATTGATTCATTTGTATCTACATCAGGTAGGATCTTTGGCGGATTAGCTTCATACCTGATTGTCATATTTTCAATTCTTCCATCCTTGGTTAAAACCTTTGAATACCAATACCCATTTGGAATAGTAGGAAAGAATTACAATGCTCTTTGATGATTTAAAATCCAATCTTTCAACTCCAATTAATTCTAAAATCAAAACTGATGGAAAATATCGTCTGGCATCGGTTCTTGTAGTAATTTATGGTAAAGAGCCAATTATTGTAATGACTGAAAAACCAAAACACATGAAATTCCATGCAGGCGAAATTTCATTCCCTGGTGGAAAATTGGATTCTGATGATTCAGATCTTTTGGAAACTGCTTTGCGCGAAACTAGTGAGGAGATAGGACTGACCATTTCTAAAGAACAAGTGATTGGACAACTAGATCCTGTAATAACATTGAACTCAGGTTTTTTGATTTTGCCATTCATTTCTTTGGTGGATGAAATTCCTCCACTTTCAGCCAACGCTGAAGTGGAAAAGATTTTTCATATTCCTTTAGAACCATTTTTAAAAACTAAAGCAAAAGATCCTGATCCATCACACAATCTAATTCAAGAAATGTATACTTTTGAATATCAAAATCAAATTGTATGGGGAGCTTCTGCAAGAATATTGAAACAGATTCGAGATTGCCTAAAATCCTGAGATTCATTTAAAAAGAGCTCTTCGTGCCTGAAAATCTATGGCTGCACGTAAGTCCTCTCCAAGGAAAATCCGTCTACTCAAAAAGACTAGACAGACATCAGCAGTACCTGCATGGATTATTCTCAAAACTAAGAGAAATGTTAGAACTAATCCAAAGCGCAGAGCTTGGAGATCAACTGATGTGGAGGTAGGATAGATGTCTCAAGAATTAGAACGAGTTTATACAATTCCACTTGGTAAAGTAAAAATTTCACAATCACAGCACAGAGCCGTTAGAGCAATTAACATGATTAGAGAATTTGCTCGACATCACATGAAAGTTGAGACAATCAAAATAGATGAAGAATTAGCTCGTGACATGTGGGCAAGAGGTGTTAGAAATCCTCCAAGAAAGGTTAGAGTTAGAATGAGTAAAACGGACGAAGGCTATATTCTTGTCACAAAGTATACTGAGGATGTAGAATCTAAAGTAACTCCTGAAAAAGGAACCAAAAAAGTTTCTGACAAAGTAGAACCAGCTAAAGAAGCACCAAAGAAAGAAGAACCAGCTAAAGAAGCACCAAAGAAAGAAGAACCAGCTAAAGAAGCACCAAAGAAAGAAGAACCAGCTAAAGAAGCACCAAAGAAAGAAGAACCAGCTAAAGAAGCACCAAAGAAAGATTAATTCTTTTCAAAAAATTATAATTTTAAAAAATCAGTTTATTCTAATTGATACAAGTCTAATTCACAATCAATACTGCAATCTGGTGTTGACCAGTCTAGTGTATTTTCTTGTGGAATCATTCCTAAAGGATCATAATTATCAAACTTTGTCATTCCTTGAATTGATGATAGCATTATGACTTTGGATTCTTCTGAGGATGAAGACATGTCAATGTGTGAATTACTTTCATTAACAATTCCTGCTGTGAGATTAGTAATTGAATTGATGACTCCTACAGGGATGTTGCTTCCTCCAACGACATACAACATTGAGCGTTTAACTGAATTTGGTGGTGCGTTTCCATATAGCATTTTGAGTGAGTCCCTTAGTGAATCTTCAATGTGCTGACCGTCCTTGCTAGTGGATAGAATACTTGTTTCATTGGATATTTCTGATGTACCAAGTGAATTTACAACATGCATCATGGCAGAATTTGCAATCTCATAGCATGCTTTTGGACTCAAATCTGGATTGCTTTCCAGTAGTGAATCATTGTCAAGCACTATGGTGCATTTGGAATTCTCTCTTACTCTTTTTAGCGATATTCCTGAATTGAAAATTCTATCTTTTTCATATTTGAAAGGCATAATTGCAAAAGATACCAATCCCGCATCTTTGCACATCTCTGATATTACAGGTGCCATTGCTGAGCCTGCTTTACCTGCTAAATTACTCATTAAGATGACTGTGGAATAGCCTGAAATTTTTGATTTTATCTCATCTGCAACTTTGTAAGTCGAACCTCTGATTAATTGGACAGATGGATTAACTACTGCATCAGTTGAAACATGAACTGATGGAATATCTGATGATAAATCCTTCTTATCGTTACTAATTACTAGGCAATCTGAATTTAGTGAGTTTTTTGCCTCTATTGCCAATTTTGAGCCTACGCCGCCAAGGCCTATGACTAAAACTGGTTCTTTAACTTGAAAACTCATTTCTAATCCTATTTCCTGATTTAGATAAAAAACCTTCTTACGTTTTTTTAATCAAATTTTAGATCGAAAAAAATTAGCTTGCGATCTTACCGATCAATCTCTTTACAGTAGCTTTTGTGATTTCAACTGTGTGTAGTTGCCCTAGTTCTACTTCCTCTTCGACTGCTATGGGCTTGTATGCAAAGTTTCTGCCCTTTATTCCCTCATCTGTCATTTCATCAAATAGGACTTTGCCTTTCCATCCGATCCATTTTTGATTACTCTCCATTGACAATTTACTGATCTGCTCAAAAACTATCTTGCTTCTTCGTTTCATCTCTGCTGCATCAATTTGTTTCATCTCTGCTGCGTCTGTTCCTGGCCTTGCACTGTACTTTGATAGATTGACAACATCTGGTTTTGTTTCGTCTAGCAATGCTATTGTTTTTTGGAATTCTTCTTCTGTTTCTGTTGGAAAGCCTACAATGATGTCTGTGGAAATAGTAAAGTCTCCAAATCTCTCTTTTACTTTATTCACAATTTCTCTAAACGTTCCAGACGTGTGTCCCCGTTTCATATCGTTTAGTACTTTATCACTTCCACTCTGAACTGGGATGTGTAAAAATTTGAAAACTTTTTCATTATCGAAAGACTCTATCAAATTTTCTTTGATTCTTGGCATATACATTGGGTTCATCATTCCAACTCGTATCATGAAATCTTCTGGAATTTCTGTAACTGCATTTACCAGTTCTGGTAAATCTGTACCGATATCAAATCCATAGCATCCATTATCTGTAGATGTTAACCACACTTCTTTACATCCCTCTTTAATTTCAGTTCGAACTTGTCTCACAATGTCTCCTAATCTGTAACTTGAAAGATCTCCTTTGGATAATTTGGTTTGGCAAAATGTGCATTCACTCATACAACCACTTGCAATCTCTACAATTCCAACTGTTGGATTTAGCCTTACTTTGGGAAGTCCTACTTTGGACAAATCAGTGTCTTCTAAAGCAACTTGCTTTCTCCCAGCCAATGCTGAATCTATAATCTGAAGTGTTTTCCCTAGTGAGTTGGGTCCCATCAGACTGGCATTTCCTGAGAATTTCTCAACGTTCTCTTTTTCGGCCTTTGGGAGACATCCTGCAATGATGAGTGGTTTTGTTTTTAGTGAGTTTATTCTGTACATCATTTTGTTTGCAGTTGAATCTTTGACTGAACATGTAACTACAATGTTCAGATCAGATTCTGAAGAATTGTTTGTTAGTGTATGTCCGCCATTTTGAATCAATCCTGAAATCATTTCTGAATCTGCAAAACTTGCAGAACATCCGTAAGCCTCTACGAAAATCTTTGCCATGACCTATCCGAATAGAGAATCAATCTCTTTGTCACTCATCAGTTTCTTTGAAACTACAAGTTCTCTGATAGTTTTTCCAGTTTTTAGTGATTCTTTGAAAAGTTCTGCAGACTTTAGGTATCCAATTTTTGGAGTTAGCAACGTGACAATCACAGGACTGTTTTCAATGTCTTCGCGTAGTTTGTCTTTGTTGGCAGTTAGCCCGTCAATTAGATTTGCAGAAAATATTGGCAGGAAGTTTTTGAGCATGTCAGTTGATTCCAACATACACTTTAGCATTCCAGGTAACATGACATTTAGCTCAAACTGTCCGCCTTGAGCTGCACAAGAAACTGCTGTATCGTTTCCAATTATGTTGAAACAGATCATGTTCATACATTCAGCTAAGGACGGATTTACTTTTCCAGGCATAATGGATGAACCTGCATGAACTGCAGGAATTCCCAATTCTGCCAATCCTGCAATTGGACCTGATGCCATTAATCTAATGTCGTTTGCAATTTTGCCAATCTCTATTGCCAAGTTTCGTAATGCACTTGAGAGATTTGCTACTGCAAACTTACTTTGTAAACTGTGCTGCATGTCTTTTTCTGGCTTTAGTGATAACTTTGAAATTTTTCCAAGTTCTGCTATTGCAATTTTTCTATATCCTTTTGGGGTGTTGGCGCCAGAACCCACTGCGGTACCACCAAGTGCAACGTTTTGTAATTCTTTTTGTGCATCAATGATTTCTTTTCTTGCTTTAGAAATTGAAGTCGCGTATGCTGCAAACTCACTACCTAATGTTACTGGCAATGCATCCATGAGATGAGTTCTTCCGATTTTCTTAAATGATGAAAATTGTTTTGCTTTTTTAGATAATGATTTTATTAAAATGTCAATTGCAGGAATAGTTTCTTTTAGATTCATCAAAATTGCAACATGCATCGCGGTTGGATATGTGTCATTACTTGACTGTGACATGTTGACGTGGTCATTTGGATGTAGGAATTCATACTGGCCTTTTTTCTTATGCAGTACTTCTAGTGCAACATTTGAAATTACTTCATTAGAATTCATGTTGAATGCAGTTCCTGCACCAGAATTTATCATATCCACTACAAACTGATCAACATATTTTCCAGCTAAAATTTTATCACATGCTGCAATGATGGCTTTTCCACGTTTTGAGTCAATTGCTCTAGTTTTCATATTTGCAACTGCTGCAGACCGTTTTATCATGACAAATGACTTTATCAAATTCTCATGACTTTTGTTACCCGTCACATGATATTGCTTGATTGCTCTTCCTGTGAATGCTCCATAATATGCGTCATCTGGGATTTTGACCTTTCCCAGAGAATCTTCATCTAATCTGAATTTCATACTGACTTTACTCATTTTCCCCCATTATTCATTCTTTTTCAGATTTTTTTTAAAAATCATGTCTCAATAATGGGAATTATTATATAGGAATTGCTAGTGCGTTGCTTTATGAATAAGCGTACTAGTATGCTCTTTACTATTGCAGCAGTAGCTGTAATGGGAGCAACCTTATTCGGAAGCACATACACACAAACCCAGATTGCTGGACAATCACTTGACATCAACAAAATGGATGTCAATGTAATTGAACAAATCCACCAAATGGGCGGTTTACAACTTGTAATGCCTCAAGCATTCGCAGAAACTGATTGTGGTGCATTATCACAAACTGGACGAGACGTAGTCGAGTTCAATTTGACTGGTGAAAGTGTCGAACTTCCAATTATGGGAGGAAAAACTTACAACGCCATGACCTTTAGTGGACAAGTCCCAGGACCAACACTAAGAGTTACACAAGGCGATGTTGTAAAAATGACATTAACAATTCCATCAGATGAAGTTACTGGACACGGTAACGACATGCACGCATCTCAAATGTCAGCAGGAAACTTTGAATCCGTTAATCCGGGTGAAACAAGTCAGTACTGCTACATTGCTGAATCTGCTGGTGTTTTCAAATACCACTGTTCTGGTGTCAAACTAATTGGTATGGACCAACACGTTCTTTCCGGCATGTACGGAATTGCAATCGTTGATCCTGTCAATGGATACAAGAAACTAATGGTAGAGAAGACAAAAGTTAGTGGAAGCGAAGTTTCATTAGATCGAAAGATCTACGATGCAGACGCACTAGAGTTCCAACTCCAATACAATCAATTGTACCTAACACCTGAAGGTAACTATGATGCAGGAGCAATGTTCCAACATCATAATACTGCAACAGTTGTTAACGGGATGCAATTTGGTTATGTACCAAACATGGCTCATAACTTACTCGTCAATGGCGATGTAAAGAAGAACATTTTTGTCGCACAACCATGGAATGGACTTGAACACAAGCAATACCAATCACAACTCTTGTTTGTTGAAAATGATCAACACGTGAGACTCTTTATCGAAAACCACGGTAACGAACCACTATTCTTCCACATCGTTGGGGAAATCTTGGACAGAGTTACCCAAGGTAACAGAGTACAATCCGCAGCAACTGAAACATGGTTACTCGGTGGATCACAGAACATGATTGTTGACTTGGTCTTTGATGAACCAGGTGCATATGCAGCAGTAAACCATGATTATGCAGCAATTTACACTGGCGCAGCTACAGTATTTGTAGCAGGTGACCCATTCGGCTTGAACCCAGTTCTAGTTGAGAAAGGAGTTATCCCAGCACCAGTAGCATCTTATGCATATGCTTTAGGCAATCCAAGTGATGCTGTCCCACCAATGGGAGCAAACAGTATTGCACATCCTGCACTAAACATCCACGGTTTAATGACTGATGATGTAGCTTCTGAAATGCAAGCAAGCGGCGATTATGTCGCACTATGGGAAGTAATTCCTGTGGTAGCAGAAATGCTTTCTTGATCTTTTAACATCTTTTTTTCTTTTTATTTTCTTAATGAATTATATTCAGTTGATCACTTTGTTTTCTTATGGGATTTGAAGACTCTGTATTGATTTGTGATGTAGTGGATCCCATACTGAATAAAATTTTGATAGATAATGGACTAAAAGTTTCATATGAACCTGAAATTACTCCAGAACAAATCCTTGAGAAGATTTCAACTTTTAATATTGTCATTGTTAGAAGTAGGACTACTATCACCAAAGAAATGATAGAGAAAGCTGACAATTGCAAGATCATTGCAAGAGTTGGAGTCGGATTAGACAACGTTGATCAAGAAGCTGCTAAATCAAAAGACATTCGTGTAATTAACGCCGTTGAAGGCGCAATGAATGCAGTTGCCGAATTAGTTTTGGGTTTAATGTTGTCTCTTGCAAGACAAACTGGAAGGGGTGATAGAGCAATAAGAAATGGAGAATGGCTCAAAAAGGAACTAAAGGGAACAGAGCTTCGAGGAAAATATTTGGGAATTATTGGTTTAGGTAATATTGGAAAAAGATTGGCAAGACTTGCACGAGGATTAAACATGAACATTATCGGATATGATGTCATGCCAATTGATGAGGAATTTGCAAAAGAAGTCGGCTTGATGAAGGCTGACTTGAACACTCTTTTACAAAGTTCTGATTACATCTCCATACATGTCCCACTTTTAGATTCTACATACCATCTTTTAGATGCAGAAAAAATGTCCACCATGAAAAAGACTGCAAAAATTATCAACACTTCGAGAGGTGGGGTTGTTGATGAGGATGCACTTTACAACGCCCTCAAAAACGGCACATTGGGTGGTGCTGCATTAGATGTGTTTGAAAAAGAACCTGCCATTGGAACCAAACTTGCAGAACTAGACAATGTAATCTTGACACCTCACATTGGTGCTCAAACAAGCGAGGCTCAATCATTGGCTGCAAATGTGATTGCTGAAAAGATTATTCAGATTCTTCGTGGCGTAATCTAGTATACTTTCTGCCTGAACTTTAAAAATAAGTAAAAAAGCTTGACTTTTACGTGATTTATTGTCGTCTCTTCGTTTTTAACGTCCATTCAGAGGTGAATATACTATGATGGATAATTTCGCAGTAAAGGAATTGTACTCGGAAAAACATATTCCCTTGCCTAATGTCAATTCTCTACTGAAAATTTCTCTTGGTCTGATGTTGTTCACTCTGATTTCCTTTGCACTTGTTTATGCCGAATCACTTCCTGTTGATGTTGAAGGCACTTCCTTTGATGTTGAATACGATGTAACTGGAATGACTGTTTCTGGAATTGAAGCAGATACTGATTTTATCTCTTTGATATTTACAGTAGATGTAACTGAGTCCAGTGGCACATTAGATATTACATTAGACCGCTCTTTCTTTGATTCTACATTTGAAGGACTAGATGATGACTTTATTATTTTAGCAGATGGTGATGAGCCAACTTTTTCAGAAACTGCAACAACTTCTCAAAGTAGAACTTTGAGTATTGAATTGCCTGCCGGCACTGAAGAAATAGAAATTATTGGTTCTGTGTTTGGTCAATCTGTAGAGGATACGCCAGTTGAAGACACCCCTGTAGAGGATACGCCAGTTGAAGACACCCCTGTAGAGGATACGCCAGTTGAAGACACCCCTGTAGAGGATACACCAGTTGAAGACACACCAATTGAAGATACGCCTGTAGATGATACGCCAAAAACACAATGTGGTCCAGGAACCGTTCTCAAAAACGGTGCTTGTGTATTAGATGAAAGATGTGGTCCAGGAACTATTCTCAAAGATGGAGCATGCGTACTTGATTCAACTCAAACATCTAGTTCCTCCAAAGGGATGGGCAAAGAGACGATAATGGGATTTGCTGTAGCATTCTTAGCTGCTGGAATCATTGCAGTTGTTTTCGGAATAATTGCTAAGGCCAGTAAGAGCAGTTAATCACAAGACAGATTTTCTGAATTCATCATTTTGCTAAAATCAAATCCTGATATCTGAGTTGTAGTTGAATATGGAATCACACCTAAGATTGGAATGTCTGCACGAACAAGTATGATGAATTGATTTGGATCGAGTCTGATGTCTCCTCCATTGAATTCAAAATCCAATGACATGAAAATATGCTGAGCCGCAGATAGTTCTTCTGATGAAAATTTCCCTTCCTGTACAGTTGATGATAGCGGATTCAGTGTAATTGAATTTACTGAAAATGAACCTAGATTATTTGTCTCAAAATATGGGGTGATTTCTAATTTTTCAAAACTAACCCAAAACGGCATTGTATTGCAGAATTCTATCTCTCCGTGATTTGACATTGTAAAAAAACTAAACTGCCCTGGATTGTCCCATCTGTATTCTAACTGCTGCATGCCAATGATACTCAATCCTGAATGCACAAATGGTAAAGTTATGACAATGATTGCAATAATTGCAATGATTGAATGTTTATTCATATTTCCTTTTCCATGTAAATTGGAAACCCGATGATGTTTCTCTCAAGCAAATTATTCATTGCATTGGAAAAACTATCGTCTGATATTGACCCTTCTAACCACCAATAACCGATATTTTTTACCCATTCGGGAATTTCTACATCATATACATTATTTTCATTTATTTCAAATGGGATTTTTACTAATTTGTTGTCGACATATTTTTGAAATGCATCTAGTAGAAATCCATCTGAAATATTACCTGAGAGCCAATTGGCCATTATTGGTTTGATTAGCTCTGGGATGCAAATTGAATCTGATTCTATCAATTCAAATTCTGATGAAGTTGTTGCTCCCGAATATTCCACATCTATGAAATATTTCCCTAGATGAAATATTTCTGCCTCAAATGGAATCAATGAGGGAATTGGATTTTGTAATTCTGATATTGGTATTGGGATTGCACTGCTACCTTTTCCTGATTCATCTCTTATGTGAATTATTGCAGGGTCTCCAGTTATTTCAGAAACTTCAATTGTGTAAAATAATTTTTCACAATAACTGTAAGTGGTTTGCTCCATGATTATGGACACTGATGTATCTGCATGAACTTGGGGCAAAAAAGACACAATTCCAATAACTAGGATTATTGATAATGCCGATGTTTTGAGTTTCATCTTTTCTTAAAGTTAAACTGCTCAATAAAAATCTCAAAGCAATACTGGGAAATCTTTTTTAATAACTTTGGCTCACTTTATTTATCGAGTTTTCTGCGGAAGCAAAATCTTTGGGTGTGTGGCTTGTGAAACCCCACTCAAGGCAATTTTTATTGATTAGCGTTGCTTAGGTATGCTTTTCGATTTACAGTTATTAAAGGGGATTTTTCTAATCTCGATATGCCTAGCTATCAAGACCAAACGTGGATCAGACTATGGAAAGAAAATTCCCCTGAAATACGTGAGCGTGTAATCAAATGGCGTAAAGAATCCGCAGTCACGCGTATTGACAAGCCAAGTAGAATACAGAGGGCTAGAAGATTAGGCTACAAAGCAAAACAGGGTATCATTGTTGTTAGAATGAGGGTCGGTACTGGTGGTATGAGAAAACAAAGACCTACTGGTGGCAGAAGACCAAAACATCTTGGTGTTACAAGAATCAAAGCTGATGATGATATGAAGACTGTTGCAGATAGAAGAGTTGTTCAAAGATACCCAAACATGAAACTATTAGGATCTTATTTTGTCTATAAAGACGGCAAACATTACTGGTTTGAAGTAATTTTAGCAGATCCAGATCATCCTCGAATTGCTCAGGATAAAGAATTAATCAAAAGAATTCCTAAAACTGCATAAATTGAAAACATTATTTCTATTATCGCTTGCATTACTTTTTGTTGTAACGCCTGTCTATGGCGATTTATTATCTGATGCGACTGGACTAGTCAACAGATTGGATGTTCAAACAGGCGGGCACACATTTGAAGTGCAAACTACTGCAAATTTTGATATCCCTAATTTTGAATTTGATAAAGACGAGAAAAAATTAACTCTCCACATTACAAGTGGATTGAAGAATAATTTGGGTGAGGTGATTCTTCCCAAGAATCTTTTGGGAGGAAATCTGACATTCTATCTGAATGACCAGGAATATTTTCCTCAGATAAAAACAAATGATAGAATCTCTTTTGTGACGTTGAATTTCACTGGGTCTGGAGATAACAAACTGGATATTATTGGAACCGCATATCTTTCAGGCTTGACTGAAATAACTCCAACTCCTGCTGCAATACCTGATGTGGTTATTTCAGAGTCTTATGATGAAGTAATCTATGTGTCAATAATTGTGGCGATTTTAATTATTGTTGGTGTGTTTGTCGTCATACTTAAGAAAAGAAAATAAAAATATGAAAAATTTCTATCACTGGTATAGTAATGGATAATGCAAAAATTGCTCTTGCAAGCGGATTTGTGATTGTTACGTTATTGTCTGTTCTACTTTTATTGATTAAATAACTTAATCCTCATTGAGTAATTTCTGAATCATTGAATCTGCATGACCTGTTTGCCCAAATGAGACATCCCTGAGAATTCCTTTTCTATCCACTATTATCATAGATGGCGTCCCTTGCAAGGCAAATTTCTCAAACGTTTCGGCTGAATACTCTTTGGATTTCATATAACTTTTCACTCGCTCAATGATTTGATTTTTGTATTCTTCTGGCTGTGTATCGAATTCTGGAATTTGCGGATAAATAAACTCCATAATTTTTTCCTGGCTAATCTCCCCTGAAGTTTTTGTTAGATTATCCATTGCTAGTGGAAATGGAATTTTAAACGAAAGTTTGTTTCCCTCTTTTAATTGCCCGTATGATGAAAGTGCATCTCTGGTTTCTCCGATTACCTCACCTGTTTCAGCAAGCATCTTCAAATTATCTAATGTATTTTTATCAAAATCCTCAAAAGCAGTGGCCAAACCTATGACTCGAACTCCCTCGTCTTTGTATTTGTTGTAAATTTCAATTGCTTCAGGAATTGCATGCATAAAACATCCCGGACAGTTTACTTGAAAGACTTCTAGCAGTACGACATGATCTTTTTCCTGGTCAAAATTTGTCGGAGCTCCCTGTACCCACTCTGATACTCCGAAATTTGGTGCCTTTTCACCTATTTTTACACTCATGTTCAATTATTGCATTTTTTCCATTAAATAGATATCTCAACTAATTTTTGATCTTTTCCCAAGTAACCTAATATATGACACAATTTTTTTAAAAATAAAATGTCTGTAGTTACTGAAGATAGATTAGCACTTTTTGCAGAAATGGAATCAAAATATGAACAAAAAGATACTGAATATTTTGTTTCTCTTTTGGATCATCCTGATTATGTAGTACGAACAAGGGTTGCTTGCATTTTAGTTGATTTTGGAGGAGAGGATAAAGTTGCACACATTGCCAATGTTTTAAAAAATGATGACAATGAACTGGTTCGCCATGAGGCCGCTTTTGCATTAGGACAAATGTCCTATTCCAGTGCAATTCCGCCATTAACTGATGCAACTCTTCATGACCCTAGCATGTTTGTACGCCATGAAGCTGCCATAGCTTTGGGTGTTGTCGGTTCTAAAGATGCAAAGGAAGCTCTTCAAAAGGCACTAAATGATCCTGAACTGCCAGTCGTTGAATCAGCCATTGTTGCATTATCCAATATTGAATTTATGGAAAAGTTAAGTAAGAACGAAAAGTTTGCAAAGTTGACAGGTGGATGAGATGAATTTTTCTTATGGAATTATTGGCATAGTTGGAGTTCTTGCAGCAATATCTATAGGATTCATAGCTATGGACCCTACTGATATTATTGAGCCAAAAGTGATTGTTATTGACGAGAAACCAACTGCCTGTACATTAGAATGGGATCCGATGTGCGGCGTTGATGGCGAAACTTATGGAAACATGTGCATGCTAAATGCTGCTGATGCCAAATTAGATTATTCAGGAGAATGTATCGTTGAGGAACCAACACCTGAACCCTCGATGACGATGCCTGTTGCAACTGGAATTCATACGGTAAACATTGCTGAAGGCTCTGGAGTTCCAGGATGTGAAGAAACAAACGAATGTTATCTTCCTTATTCAATTACAATTTTTATCGGTGACACTGTACAGTGGAATAATCCTGATAGTGCGGCTCACACTGTAACTAGCGGAAATATCTCCGATGGTGCTGACGGACTCTTTGATTCTAGTCTGTTTATGTCCGGTTCAACTTTTGAATTTACATTTGATGATGCAGGAACTTATGATTATTTCTGCATGGTTCATCCTTGGATGACTGGTAAGGTGATTGTCAATGATGTTGAAGAAATGATAGTCATTGAGGAACCAGAAGCAATGCCAGAAGCAATGCCTGAACCAGAAGCAATGCCTGAACCAGAAGCAATGCCTGAACCAGAAGCAATGCCCGAACCAGCAATGATGACTGCAATTGTTTCAGTTCCAGCCGGTTCTGCTGTTCCAGGGTGTGATGATACTAACGAATGCTATTTGCCTTATGAAACCCGTATAGCTGCTGGCGGAACTGTTTCTTGGATAAATGATGATTCAGCAGCTCACACTGTAACTAGTGGAACTGTGACTGCCGGAGTAACTGGCGTATTTGATTCTGGTATATTCATGTCAGGATCTGTTTACGAATTTACATTTGATGATGCAGGAACTTATGATTATTTCTGCATGGTTCATCCTTGGATGACTGGCAAAGTTATAGTGAATTAGAACTAATTCTCTTTACGTTGATATTAATTCCCAATCATTTTGACCACATTTGCATTGTTTTCCATATGCGTTAATGTAATCCATATATTCTAAATCTGTGCAAGGGCCTTGATCTGGAATGTTTATTTTAAATTTACATTTTCGACATCTTGCAATAAAATCATTCAATACTTTTGAAAATAAAATATACATAAAAAACTAAACCATTTTTTATTAAAAGTCAGAGCATTGTGACCTTGCTTCCTTGTTCTGATGATTCAAATTTGTAAATTTGTTCAACTGTCGAGTCTTCAAAAATTTCTGCATCATGAGTAATTATTAGGAATTGCATTCTTGTTTCTGAATTAGAAATATCTGATAATTGTGACAATACGCCTACTAGTGATTTTTTCCTCTCTGCATCAAGGTGGGTTGTGGGCTCATCTAGAATCATTAGGTTGAGATTTGATGCCCCTAGAAGACTTGCCATGCCTAATCGTAATGCTAATGCCACGCTGACTTTTTCACCGCCACTAAGTGATTCTAATTCTAAAACTTCATTTTTTGAATAACATGCAATTGAAATGTCTCTTGTTTTCTCTGATAACAAAATCCTCTGAATCTTCGTATTAAGTAATGTGAGGTATTCGGATGCTTTGGCTGATATTGCATTCAAAGCCCAAGATCTTAGACTTGTGGCAACTGGCCCATCTCTACTAAAAATATTTGTTTGAATTTCATTTAGGTTTGTAACATATTCTTTTACCGTTATTAATTCTACAATCGCTTTTTCAATTATTTTGATTTGCACTTCACCTTTGGAAATTTTCTCTGAGATTGCCCCCAATTGTTGATCAATTTGCGATAAAATTATTTGTTTTTCATTTACCGACATCTTCAGAATGTTGAATTCATGTTCATCAAATCCTTTTATTTCATCTTCTAATTTTAAAATATTTTCAAAGATCATTTTTGCATGATTATCTATTGTTGATATTTCGACTAAACTTCCATTTGTAGTTAAGGGAATTTTTTGTTTCTTTATTTTTACATCTTCTTGAATTTTTATTAATTCTTCTTTATTGTTAATTGAATAAGCTCTAAGAGTAGCTTCTGCATCTCTGGATATTTGTAATTTTGTTGAAAATTCTTTCTTTTTTTGATTATACATGTCTCTCTCTTTTTCTTTTGAAATGATTTGATTTTGGATTTCTGAGATTTCTTGTCTGAGATGTTCTTCTTGAAATAGTGGATTTAATTTTTCTACACTTGAATCACATACGGGACATTTGTCGTCTTTTAAGTGAAGTTTTGATGCGAGCAATAGTTTTTCTTTTAATGATATTGTTTGGTTGGTCATTTCTTGAATTTTCTTAACTGAATCTTCTATTGCCTCTTCAACTTTGAGAATCTTGGACTCTAAATCTGATTTTATCAAAGCATGCTCAAAACATCCTTCACAGTCATGAATTTTACGCTCATTTTCATTGATTTGATGCTGAATTTCATGAATTGCTTCTTTTGCATATGCTAGTATCTCTTTTTTTCTTGATTCTAACTGATTGATTTTATCAATTTTTGGTAAATCCATTTCTACTTTTTTTCTAATATCGTCGACTTCTTTTTTCAATTTTTCTTGTTTTGATTCCAGAGTCCTTTTTTCTGGTTTTGATTCAGTTATTTCTTTTTGGTATCTTTCTAAATCTCGTGATAAAATTTCTATATGTGTATCGTCATATCCAATTGTCTCTCTAATTTTTTCTCGAAAATTTTTATTTACTGTCTTCATTGATTCAGATGCTACATCAAGTTTGTCAATTCCTATAATTGCGTTTAGTAATTCTTTGAATTCTTTTGGTTTTGCATTGATGATTGTATTTAGTTCTCCTTGTTGAACAATTGATGCAATTTTTAATTTTTCAAAATCTAATCCGATGACTTTTTCAACCTCGTGTGTCATTGATTCACCAAATTGTTTTCTTTCACCCGCTGCTATTTCAACACGCTCATTATCTATTATTTCTGCAAATGTTGCTGTCAGTGTTCCTTTGCTGTCTATTTTTCTTACTGCTTCAAATTGTTTCCCATTAATTGAAAAACCGATTTTTGCAAATCCTTGAGTTGATCCACGTTTAATCAACCCTTTATTTGATTTTCTTGTATGTTGACCAAACAATGCAAATGTTATGGCATCTATTATGCTTGATTTTCCTGCACCGTTATCTCCTACAAAAACAGTAACTCCGTTTTCAAAATTTAATTCTGTATTTGAATGAGATAAAAAATCCCCTAATTCAATAGATGTGATCATATTTTTCTCTCTCTTTTGAATTTCTCAAAATCCTCAAAAACTAT
Organism: Candidatus Nitrosopumilus sp. bin_32a; assembly: GCF_054095935.1. Classification (NCBI taxonomy): domain Archaea; kingdom Thermoproteati; phylum Nitrososphaerota; class Nitrososphaeria; order Nitrosopumilales; family Nitrosopumilaceae; genus Nitrosopumilus; species Candidatus Nitrosopumilus sp. bin_32a. The sequence continues at coordinate 193,459 of NZ_JBSWSN010000002.1, forward strand.
TTGTGATGCTTCTTTGATTTCACCTGATGCTAAAATTGGTAGTAGTTCTTTTATGGCAAATTTGGCTGTTTCTTCAGATCCTAAAGCATCAATGGATAATCTATACATTTCATCATCAATGATATTTGGTCTATCTAAAAACACTGAAGAATCTGAAACTTGCTTTGTACTTATTCTCCAAAAACATCTCAATACCAATGAATTCAATCTTGCAATTTGTGCCTGAATATGGTCTGTTTCTATGTTTTCTCCTTGGATTTTTACCTCTACAATAGGTTTTTTCCCTTCGGAAATAATTTTCTTAGAAATTTCATCTATTGTTTTTGATAAATCTTGATAATCTGTTTTGAATGAAATTTGTGGGCGTGCGTCTAACTCAATCCAATTTGGATTTGCATCTTTTCCAGAAATATCTACTTCGAAGAATCCTTTTTTTGTTTCTTTAATTCCTTCACTAGTTGTTAATTCTATAGATCCTGGATAAACTACAGGCCCATTTAGATGACTAAATTGCTTTATGTCTTTATCGTGAAGATGTCCCATCGCATAATATGTAAAATTTTTTGGTAAATCTGTTGATTGTAACTCTCCTGCAAATTTGTTAAATTCTGTGATTCCTTGATGTAAAACCAAAATTTTGTGACCTGGATGATCTTTGACACTGTTATCTATTGCTGTAAATTTTTCTTCATATTGTGAAATTTCTGCTTTTCTTATTTTATCAAATCCAGCTAAAATCACCCCTTTGTATTCTATGGGTTTTCCTTGACCAATATATTTTGAAAATTCTAAATTATGATATACGTATGGAATTGGCGTTGTTCTAATTCTACTAATGTCATGTTCTCCTAAAATAAAAAATGAATCAATATTATTTTGTTTTAATCTTTTTAATCCATTTGCCATTTGTATAATTGCAGTTCCATTTGGATTTGGAACATGGAAAATATCTCCTGCAAAAATTACAAAATTTACATGATCTTTAATTGATGTGTCTATTGCTTGATTAAACACATCATACACATCTTGTGCACGTTCCTCTGAACCATATTGTACTAATCCCAAATGCGTATCTGAAATATGTGAAAATAACATTAGTCTAATAACAAATCTTTCTGTACTAATCCTTGAGTTGATTCTATTGCAATTTCATTCATTTTATCTGCCTTTGCCCATGCATTAATTGCACTTTGATCCGCACCCATGATCTTCTCTTTTACTTCTTCAACGTGGACTAATGATGGAAGATTTGTCCATTGTCCAACAAGTACTGCATCTCCGACGTTAAGTGACGTTAATTGAGCAATTAATTCACGACTAGTTGATTCTGTTGCCGAGGCTATTTGCCTCTGATCGTCTTCTTGAATTATTTTCATTATTGCAAATGAGCCCATCTGGCTTAGAACGTTTAGATCTACACTTCGTGGTCGTTGAGAAACTATTCCGAGACCTAAACCAAACTTTCTACCTTCTCTGGCAATTTTTGCAGCCCAATATTTTGCACTAGTATCATGATCTTTTGGAATAAAGACATGTGCCTCCTCAATGATTACAAAAATTGGCGAATTAAATTTGAAATTTCTTTCCCTTTTGGTTTTTCCATGTTGTGCAATACTGGCGTCTTTTCTGTCTTTGAGTAGTTGTTGTAAGTAAAATGCTAAAGCTACATTTGCTTGTTTTTCTGATAACTCTGAAATGTTAAGAATATTTGCACGCCCTTCTTTGATGAAACTAATTGGATCCCCCATATCAGGATCTAAAATTTCCTCAAATCTTTTTTGAGCTTCTTCGATAATATCTTGAACTCTATATGCTGACGATCTAATCTCTTTAAGTTTTTTATCTTCTGAATTTACAATAGCATCTACCTCACTTTCTAATTTACTCCAAAATTCTTTAGATTCTTTAACCTGTTTTGTAAATGCCATTCTCAATACTCTTTGTTGAACCGTGGCACTATCTCTAATCTCTAATACGTCTGAGAGTTGCTCCGCATCTAATAATCTGGGATTTATTTTTGCGTCAATTACATTGATGCGTGGAATGTTTAAACTTGTATAGTCATTATGATAGTCAAAAATTATCACAGTTCCTTTTAATTTTGAAATTTGTTTTGTAATTAATGATACTAAATTACTTTTACCCATTCCAGTCATTGCAAGAATTCCTAAATGTCTTGAAACAATTTTATCCAAATTTACTTTAGCGTCAATTGATTTATTTCGTAAAAGATTTCCAATACTTACCCACCCTTCTTTTTTTGGACTAAAAATTTCTTCTAGATCTTGATTACTTGGTAAAGTGATTTCTGTACCTGGAATTGGAGGAATTGCAGGTATGATTGACTGACCTTTTCTTAGATTTTCTAAAAATCCTAAAATCCCAACATGTGCCGTAAATGTTTTATCTCTTTTATTTAGTTCTGCGATTTCAGTACTTTCTGAGGCCTCATCAAAATTTTTAACATCTGTAAATGCTGCACTGGATACTGAAGATCTTTCTACTAATCCTAGAATTTCCCCTTCATCTGAACTAATTTTGATATACTCTCCTACTGATAATGCTCTTGAAGTAATTGCTGTGACGATAGTTGGTTTTGATTCACCAATTACAAAACCTAGACTCAACCCAATACCTCCCGTGAACCTATTTCATTACTTAATCCTAACAAACTTACCATCTTTGCAAGTTCTTTATCAGATATTTTACAGTTATTATGTGCAAGCTTTAGTGCGTATGGATATCCGCCAACACTTGTTTTGTATAATTTATTCATAATTGATTTAACTTCGTTTTCATCATGTTGTTCTCCCAAAAATTCTAATTTGATTATTGGAGTGGAGTCACTTAATCTTACAAATGTTGAGGAAATTATTTTATCCGCACCGTATCTTTTTTCTACAAAAATTTTACTAAATCCAGGTTTGTTTGTTACGTGATTATAATAGAAAATATCTCCTGCAAGAGAACCTAGATTTTCAAATTGTTTTTTTGTGTTTGATGTCTTTGCAATGAAAATCACATTATCTTTCTTTTTCATTATTCTTACAATCGATGCTCCTAAGTTTGCTTGTCTAGTCATTAATTGAGAATGTAGGGAACCATCCATCAATACCATGTCTACGCTATCAACTGTTTTCTCACATGCTTCAATTTCCATTTTACTTGCAATACTTGAAATATCATCTGCAGAGCCCAATCCTGATTGGTGCAAATCAACTAAAATTTCCCCATCTGATTTTATTGAAACAGATGTAGTTGCCCATAACTCGATACCCTGAAATTTTGTATTGTTAAAACTAGAATCAATCCCTGCAGTAACAACTTCTTCTTTTTTAGGCGTAAAATCCATCCAATTATTTCGTGCTTTTTGTAAAATTTGTTCAAATTTTGGCCCCCTTAGAATTGAGAGCATCTTTTCTCTGTTGATGATTGCATCTTTGTATACTGTATTAAGCACAACAATACTTTGTAGGTTCGAATAAAATCTTTAGGTTATGCTGAACCTTGACAAACATGATCCATCAAACACTTTATCCTATTCTACCTTTGAGAATGATCTTCTCATTTGTGTTTGACGGTGTTGATTTGTCAATGTATCTAATTTCATACTCATCCCCAATGTGGATTGTTTTCCCATCTATCTCTCGTGGGATCTTAATCATCACTTCAAACGTGCTTGTGTTGGGTCCTGTTTCTACAAGATAACTTCTGTTTGCATCAAATTTTGGGTTGGCTAATGTTGTTCTGATCCCGCCATCCCCTCTAAACTCTAATTCTGAAAGTGAAATTTTATCCTCATTTTTTGAATCCCTGTTTGCGTCTGGCTCGTAAATTCTCACAGCAAACTCGTGACCAATCCTTGAACCTCCGCCTGATGATTGCAGATTGGCAAATGTCTTGGCAAGTGGAACCGATTTTACCAGCACTCTTTTTTCACCAGAATAGTCAGAGTCATCCAAATATTTTATCAATACAATATCGTCTTGACTTAGTGGCCTTCCATTGATTGTATCTGGTAGCTCTAGTTTAATGTAAAACTGCCCCGTATCTGGTCCTGTTTCAATCATGTTTTTGGGTCCATTAATTTGAATACCGTTAATTGTAAATTCAAACAATCCTTGAGTGGAAACTACTTCCACACCGCTATGTGCAATATTCAAATCATGATCCGTAATGTAGAAATTTACAATTGACATGCTTGATGCTGGAACTGTTTGCATTTCTGTTTTAGATGCTTGAACTGTTTTGATGTCTTTTTGTAAATCTAAAAATTTTATTGGAATAAACAACATCCCTGCTTTTTCCATTCTATCTGTAGTCTCTGGTCTCACACATGCGGCATTCCCATTTGTTCTGATAACTAATTCTAATCCTTCTCTGCACAAAACGTCTTCGACTAAAACGCCTCTACTCATCTGTTTTTTAGGAGAATCCATCGTGGCATCTGCTGAAAATCCTACTGTAAATATTGAAAGTGACAATAATGCTGTAAAAACCAAATTTTGATACCATTTCATGATTGTTTGTTGATTTTTTTATTAAAAAAGTCTTGAGGATAAATGATTCCTAATGTAACCATCTATGGGAATTTACCTTTTTCTTATATGTGATAAAATCTTCCTTTTTGTAATGATTCGTTATGTCATGTTATTTTCTTTACTCTTGATGATTCCTGCATCTAGCTTGGCATTTGCAGAACACATCTTTAATCCTGATGCATATGCTCAATACCTTGACATTTCCCAATTAGAATCTGAAAAAGTCACTTTTGCTTTTGATGAAAAATCTTATGATATCTATTATGGATATCGTGGTAGTCTAGATTCAATGGGTTCTGATGAACTTTATCCTGTATTGTCTTCAATGAATATCAACGAGGAAAGAAAATCAATTGAAATAATCATGGAAGATGTTCCTGAAAAAACTGATTTCTGGGTTAGGACTCCAGAAGATGTGCTTTATGCTGAGGGTGAACAATTCAAAGTTCTAGTTGATGGAGTTGATACTGGATATGATCTGATGAAATTCCCTAATGATTATGTCATAGGTTTTATCATTTCTGAAGATGCACAAAAAATCGAAATTATTGGAACTAGAATTATCCCTGAATTTGGAACCTACGCAATTTTGATTCTTGGAATTTCTATAATGGGTTTAGTCTATTTTGTACGCAATTCTTTCCTTGGTAGCCCTTGGACTAGAATTAATTAAGTGATATTTTCTAGTATTCTTAATTGACAAGAATAGGATTGTTAGGTTGTGGAGCGATTGGTACTGAAATTGCATTAGCAATTGACTCTGGTAAAATTCCTGCAACTCTTACACACGTGTATGATGATTCTAAAGACGCGTCTCTGGCCTTGGTTGAAAAATTAAAAAATAAGCCTGAGATAGTTGAAAATTCCCATCTCTTATCCTCTCATCCAGTCAATATTGTAGTTGAAGCTGCATCACAAGACGCAGTAAGAGATGTCGCACTAAGTGTTTTGCAAAACAAACGAGACTTGATGATCATGAGTGTTGGTGCGTTGTTAGATGAATCAATTTATGATATTTTATCTGATGCCTGTAAGGATTTCAAAAAAACAATCTTCCTTCCATCTGGCGCAATTGCCGGCTTGGATGGTCTGAAATCTGTCAAGGGTGAATTGGAATCTCTGTCAATAACTACTACCAAACATCCAAAATCTCTAAAGGGTGCAAAGTTTTTTGAGAATTCTGAAATTAATTTGGATTCAATTAGTTTGCCGACAATAATTTTTGAAGGGACTGCAAAAGACGCTGTCACTTTATTTCCTGCAAACATCAACGTTGCTGCACTGCTCTCTTTATCTGGAATTGGTAGTGAAAAGACTAGGGTAAAAATAATTGCAGACCCAAACACTGACAAAAATACTCATCATATTGAAGCTGAAGGAAAATTTGGAAAAATGACTTTTACTATAGAGAATTATCCTGATACAAATAATCCAAAAACTAGCAGACTGGCAATTTTGTCTGCGATTGAAACTTTGAGGAAATATTGCTCTGATGGTATTCAGATTGGTACGTAATATGGCAATTATTGCCACATTTGCTGGTTTTCCTGAGAATTCTGGACTATTCCTCATTCTTTAAATTCATACTCTATTCATTTTCTTTGTATATGCTCGTACAACAATCCTCTGAACTCAAAGAAGAGATTATGAGGTTAAAAAAAGAAAAAGATGTTGTAATTTTAGCTCATAATTATCAAATTCCTGATGTTCAGGATGTTGCTGATTTTACAGGGGATTCATTGGGACTGTCCAGGCAAGCTGCAAAAACTCCACAAAAAACAATTCTATTTTGTGGTGTCCATTTTATGGCTGAAACTGCTGCCATAATTAGCCCTGAAAAAAGAGTCTTAATCCCTGATTTAGAAGCCGGATGTTCATTGTCTGATTCAATTACTGTTGATGAATTAAAAAACTGGAAGAAACAACATCCTGATGCAATAGCAGTCGGGTATGTCAACACTACTGCTGAAATTAAAGCAGAACTTGATTATTGCTGCACTTCAGCTAATGCCGTCAATGTTGTAAAAGCAATTCCTGAAAACAAGGAAATTTTATTTTTACCTGACATGTTTCTAGGATCTTATGTTGCTAAAATGACTGGTAGAAAAAATATGCACATCTGGGCTGGTGAATGCCATGTTCATGCAGGAATCACTCCTGAAGATGTAACTAAAAAATTAGAGTCCATGCAAGATGCAGAATTTCTAATTCATCCTGAATGTAGTTGTACAACTCCAATGATGTACGATGTAGCCGATGGAAGTTATGATAATCAAAAAGTTTCAATTCTTTCTACTGAGGGAATGCTAAATCATGCAAATACATCAAAATCAAAGAATTTTGTAGTTGCTACAGAAACTGGAATTCTCTATAAAATGAGACAACAAAACCCTGGTAAGACTTTCATTCCTGCATCTGAAAAAGCAGAATGCCAATACATGAAAATGATTACGCTTGAAAAAGTATATGATGCATTAATCAATGAAAAAAATGTTGTCACCGTTCCTAAAGAAATTGCAGACAAAGCCCGTTTGGCAATTGATAGAATGCTTGCAATAAGCTGAACTGTGTGACTGTTTTGGTTGGATTGTTTTCACGTGAATCACAAGATCCTCAAAAGAAAAAAAATGCTCAGAAATTAAAAGAAATTAAAAAATTAGTAAAAGAAAAAAAATATGCTGAGGCTTTAAAATTAGGGACAGACTATCTACGCAAAGTGCCACATAATCATGATGTTTTATTCACTGTGGGTGGGATTTACTATTTGCAAAATAGATACAAAACTGCAATTTCTTATTTTGAAAAAGCTCTTGAAATTGGAACTTATGATGTCGATGTTTTGTTGTTAAAGGCCTATTCTCATCAAAAATTAGGTGAAAACAAACGAGCAATTTCTTGCTGTGAAAAGATTCAAGAAATTGATCCTAAAAATAAAGCCGTATCTAACCTGTTAGCAGAATTAAATCTCTAAACTCATGTCAATCCCTTTAACAGAATTTGTAATGCTGCCTACTGAAATAATATCCACTTCAGTTTGACCATACTTTGAAATGTTTTTAGAAGTAATCCCACCTGACGCTTCTAGCATCACTTTGTTTCTCAACTTCATGTTTTTTAGAGTCTGAATTGTTTTCTTGATTTGTGCAGGTGTAAAGTTGTCTAGCATGATTATGGTTGCTCCTTCTTTTGCTGCTAATATTGCATCTGAAGTATTTTCAACTTCGACTTCAAATTTTTTATATTTTTTCTTTGCTTTTTTAATTAAAGATAGTAATGAATTTTCTACTGCAATGTGATTATCTTTAATCATCACCATTTCATCTAGCGTGAGTCTATGCCTTTTACCTCCGCCGATCTCTACTGCCTCTTTATCAAAATATCTTAAACCTGGGGCTGTTTTCCTTGTGGCATACAATTTTGTTTTCTTTGGGATTTTTTTCACCAAGGAATTTGTTTGAGTGGCAATTCCACTCATTCTTGTTAAAAGATTCAGTACTGTTCTCTCGCAAGTTAGTATGTTCCCTGCATTACCTGTGATTATCATGATGGTTTGATTTGGCTTTATTTTGGAGCCGTCTTTTTTGAAAATCCTTGCACTGCAACCTCTTAATTTGAAAATCTCTTTAGCGTATGTAACCCCAGCAAGAATTGCATTTTCTCTAGAAATAATTTTAACTGATATTCTTTTTTTTGGTAAGAGATTACTTGTAATGTCTCCTTTACCAATATCTTCAGCAAGAAATTGTGATAATTGTTTTTTTGAATTAAATGTCAATATACTGATAAAATGTTGATGTGATTTTAAAGATTTTATGTTACTTTGATTGCGTATTTGCCTTTTGTAGTGATGCCTAGGGTTTTTGATATTTCTGAATTTGTTGGATCAACTACTAGTACAACTCCGTTCCAATCTGGTGTCAAGTCTGATGATTTGCAATTTGGACATACTTTTAGAGTTGTCACATGTTTGCATTTGCGGCATGCCATTTCTCGTGCCATTCTAACTTGCCTCTACTTTTTCTTCCTTTGCTGGCTCTTCCTTGCCACCGCCGGCTTTTTTAATTTCTTCTGCAATCCAATCATCTGCGCCAAGGAATGGTTGTCTGCATGTAATTCCAATCTTGCCCATTGCAGCAGCTTTTCCTAATGATACTGCAGTGATTCTTGCACGAAGTGTAGAACCGACTTTTAGTGTTCTACCACTTTGATTGGCCAAGATCATTCCAGATTTTACATCACTCTTGAGATAATCATCCATAACTTGTGATAAGTGAAGTAATGCATCAGTTGGACCAATTCTTACGAATGCTCCAAAGTCTGTAATGTCTACAATTTCACCTTGTACAATTTCTTGTAATTTTGGATAAAATGTTAATGCTTCAAATTCGACTTTGTGAAATGTTCCACCGTCTCCGGCAATCATTTTTCCCATCTCGTCGACTTTGGCATCTAAAATCATAATGATGTATCCTAACTCTGCATTAATCATACTCTCGTATTTTTCTTTGAGAATGTTTAATCCTGCTTTTTTGAGTGTAGTTCCAAACAAACTAGGTGGAATCCTGACGACATCAACTAGAGTAGATATAGAAAACAAATGTACACTTTTTCTCGAATTTCAATTTATGAATGTTTAGGTGTTTTTAGGCTTGAATTTCCAAAATTTTTTCATTTTTTTCAAATAACTGCCAATTTCTTTTGGTCTCTAACTTATGTTTAAATAAAGTAAACTGGTTTTTTGAGCAATGGTTGGTATAGATCAGGTTCTTGAAAAACTCAGTACTGTAATTGACCCTGATTTGAAAAAAGATATTGTTTCAATGGGGATGATTAAGGATTTAGAACTTAATGATGGTAATCTAAAATTTACTTTAGAATTAACAACTCCTGCATGTCCGTTTAATGTCGAAATTGAAGATGATGTTCGAAAGGCAATTGCAGAACTCTCTGATTTGAAAAATTTGGATATGAAAGTAACTGCCAAAGTCATGGAAGGACGCTCCCTTGATGATGACACTGGAATGAAAACTGTCAAGAATATCATTGGTGTTGCAAGTGGAAAAGGCGGTGTTGGAAAGTCAACTGTCTCTTTGAATTTAGCTTTGGCATTATCTGAATCAGGAGCAAAAGTTGGTTTGTTGGATGCTGATATCTATGGTCCTAGCATTCCATTGATGCTTGGATTGAAAGACGGTTCCATGGAAGTTGAGGATAACAAACTTCAACCTGCAGACTCTCATGGATTAAAAGTTGTATCATTTGGTTTCTTTGCAGATCAATCCAATCAAGCAGCAATTTATCGTGGTCCAATCATTTCTGGAATTTTAAAACAATTTTTAGTTGATACTAATTGGTCTGACTTGGATTATCTTATTGTGGATCTTCCTCCTGGCACTGGTGATATTCCATTAACTCTTGCACAAACAATTCCAATCACTGGAATACTTGTTGTTACAACGCCACAAGATGTTGCAAGTCATGTTGCAGTAAAAGCAGTTTCAATGTTTGAAAAATTAAACGTTCCAATTATTGGAGTTGTTGAAAATATGGCTCATTTCATTTGTCCAAACTGTGATGAAAAACATTACATTTTTGGCGAAGGCGGTGCAAAGAAAATTAGCGAACAATTCAACATGCCATTCTTAGGTGAAATCCCATTAAACGCTGGAATTATGGCCGGTTCTGATTTAGGAAAACCAATTATGATTACAAATCCTGACTCTCCAAGTGCAACTGCTTTTAGAAAAAGTGCAAAAAATATTGCAGCACAATGCAGTATCATTGCATCAAAATTGCAAGAAGAGATGGCATCTGAAAGCGCTGGCGAGGAACCTGCACCAGAGGCAAGTACAAGTTAGTCTCGATTCCTGTGAAATTACCTCCTTCTCTAAGAGAACAAATGAAAATCCCTCTGGGGGTACTATTGCCTGAGAGCCAAGCTGACAAAAACAATATTGAAAAATATCTCTCAAAAGACTCGTATGTAATTTCTGTTGGTGATAGAACTACAGAAAAAATGATAAATTTTCATTTGACTCCTTCATTGCAAATCATTGACGGTCAGGAGAAAAGGAAAAAAAAAGAACTTCCAAAATCAGATAATGCAACAGAGCTAACTGTGGATAATCCTGCTGCAGAAATAACATCTCAAAGCATCACCGTAATCAAAAAGGCATTTACATTACAAGCACCTGTCAGAATTCTTGTAAACGGTGAGGAGGATCTTTTGGTATTACCTGTATGCATTCATGCTCCTGAAAATGCTGTTGTTTTGTATGGTCAGCCAAATGAAGGACTAGTTATAGTGAGAATAACTCCCGAAATTAGAAATAAAGTACAAACACTACTTGATTTAATGGAATAATTGGGGTGTGATGAGACGGTGGCTGTATGATATTGATGATTACCCCACTATTACCTCTGACCCTATTAATTCATAAATTACCAAATCAAAATACACCAAATTTTGTACAACAATTGACATTTGAAGATAAACACGGATTTCATTATGTAATCGTGTGAAGCTAGACCCTGAACTTTCGTTACAAATTTTAGAAAAAGTTGGAATTTACTCTAATCGTTTTTCAATTTCAGAACCTAAAATTCTTTTAAGTACCAAAGAAGTATTGGATGCCCCTAAAGAAATGACTGAGGGTAGAAGAACATCAGCTTACAAATATTATGGTGTATCTTATCTTCAACATAATCTAGTGTTCATTAATGTGCGAAAAATTCCTGATGAAAAGACTTTGGAGAATACTATAGTTCACGAATTAATTCACATGCGATTTCCATATCTTGCTCATGGTAAAAGATTCAACAAATTGGTAAGACAAGGACTACGGGGAAAATCATTTCCTCCATATCGAAAAAGAAACAAGATCTCTGCTATTTGATTTATATTTCCCAGAATTTGGCAAATTAAATATATTATGGAAATTCCAGAAATTCTGCCATTTATTGCAGCAATTGCATCATTTTTAGTCGCTGGCGGATTGGTATTTTGGATTACAAAACAACCTGCAGGAACCAAAGAAATGATGGACATATCAAATGCTGTCAAAGAAGGTGCTGCAGCATTTCTAAAAAGAGAGATGAAAATTATTATTCCGGTCGCAATAGCATTAACAGTAATTATCGGCGTATTCCTTAATTTCTCAAATGCACTTGCATTTGCAGTAGGTGCGACATTATCTGCAGTTGCAGGAGTTATCTCATTAAAAATTACAGTCAAAGCAGCAGTTAGAGCTGCAAATCTAAGTGGTTCTGGCCTTGGAAAGACATTTGCTATGGCTTTCAGAGGAGGGGCTACAGTTGGTCTTGCAGTTCCTGCAATGGCTCTGTTGGCAATTACAGGTCTATATCTAATTTATCCAGATCCAATCACCATTGCAGGTGTAGGAATTGGAGCAAGTCTTATTGCATTATTCATCAGAATCGGCGGTGGTATTTTCACAAAGGCAGCAGATATGGGCGCTGACTTGGTAGGTAAAGTTGAAGTAAATATTCCTGAAGATGATCCTAGAAACCCTGCAACTATTGCAGATAATGTAGGGGATAATGTTGGCGATGCAGCCGGAATGGGCTCTGATGTTTATGAATCTTATATTGTAACAATTCTTGCGGCATTGTTAATTGCAGCATTAATTGGTGCACCAAACTTTTTCCTTTACCCAATACTCATTGGTTCTTCAGGAATGATTGCATCAATTATCGGTGTTGTAATTGTCGGCTCAAAAAATGTTACAGATGTTATGAAGCCGCTTAATCGTTCATTTTATGTTTCAGCATCAATTGCTATAGCACTAAACTATGTCTTTATCATGCAATTCATTGGAGATTCTCCAGCATCCTATGCTTTGTTTGGCTCTACTGTTATCGGTGTCATTCTTGTACCTGTAATTCAAAAAATTACTGATTACTACACCAGTTACAAACAAAAACCAGTTCAAGAAATTGCAGACTCTGCAAAATGGGGTTATGCATCATTAACATTAATGGGAATTATCAAAGGCATGCAATCTACTGGACCGTTTATGATTGCCCTAGTAATTGCAATAATCGTATCTTATAGTATTGCATCAAGTGCTGCTCCTGAAGGTGCAGACCCAGTACTCTATGGAATCTTTGGTACTGCAATGACTGCAATGGCAATGTTGAGTTTGGCAGGAATTGTTCTAAGTATTGATGCATTTGGTCCAATTGCAGATAATGCAGGTGGCATTGTTGAGATGACTGGAATGGGTGAAGAAAATCGTAAAGTCACAGATGAAATTGACGCTGTAGGAAATACAACAAAAGCTGTTACCAAAGGCTTTGCAATTGCAAGTGCTGCATTAGCTGCCTTGGCTATGATTCAGGCATTTCAATTTGAAGCAGCACATGTTTTTGCAGGTATACTGGTATTAGATTATAGTTTAACAAATCCATCAATCATAGTTGGATTACTAATCGGTGGTTTGATTCCATTTATCATTACAGGCCAACTCATTAATGGCGTGTCACGTGCTGCAGGAAAAATGGTTGATGAGGTCAGACGTCAATTCAAAGCAGATTCTGGAATTCTTGCAGGAACATCAAAACCTGATTATGCAAAATGTGTGGATATTGCCACTGTTGCATCAATTAAAGAACTATGGAAACCAGCTATCGTTGCAATTACTGCCCCAATCATTTTAGGAGTTTTACTCGGTCCAACTGCAGTTGCAGGATTATTGATGGGTGCAGTTGTAACTGGAATCTTACTGGCATATCACTTGGCAAACACCGGTGGCGCATGGGATAATGCAAAGAAACTAGTTGAAATGAAAGGAGAAAAAGGTTCTGAAATACACAAAGTTGCAGTAGTCGGTGATATTATCGGTGATCCTTACAAGGATACAGCAGGTCCTGCACTTAACACTGTAATCAAATTATTAAACACAATTGCAATTGTATTCGTATCTGCATTTGTTGCAATACTTGCTATCTAATCTTCTATGATTAGTGTCATATCTAATTCATCGATTTGATTTTGAATTGCTTTTCTCAAAGTGTCATCATGAGTGCTACAGAATTTGAAATAGTCATCAGATGTTTGAAAACACCCGCAAATCCATTTTGTTTTTTTGTCTCCTTCAACTGTCCACTTTGAATATTTGTTTTCAGACATGTCAATTCTAAACTGTTTGTTCTAAAAAATATACTGCTAAATAAAAAGGAAAAAAATGTTTAAGGACAGCCTTCCATTTTCTGGATAAAGTAGCCTTTTTCCTTAATTGCCTGCTCAACAGGCTCTGGTGCTCCTTGTGAATGGCAGAATTGACATTCGTTTGTAGTCATTTCTGCGCCTCCTTCACCGACTGATTGCAACCATTCTTTACCATATGTGATGGCTTTATCGTGGTCTTTCTCACCAGTAATTACATCAAAGTGCATGGTGTGACCGTCTGCTGCTTTGACATAAGTGTCGTATACGTGAATTTCCATAAATCTAATAAAAAAAAGGGATATTTAATTCAAAGATCCTGATAAATTATGAAGTATTCTATCATCGTTGAAATTCCACATTCATCAAACATATCTTTAGAATTAGATGATACATATTCTCCAAACACCGTAAATGATTTTGTATCAAAGTTACCTTTTACAGTGGATCTTAATGTTTGGGGCGATGAAATTTACACATCAAAATCTCCTATATCTCAACCTGAAGAAAATGCCCAGTCTCCAGTTCAACTAAATGATGTTGCATATTGGCCTACAGGCAAAGCAATTTGCTTGTTTTATGGTCCTACCCCTATTGGCAAACCTGGAGAAATTACTCCTGCATCACCTGTCAATATAATTGGAAAAATAATTTCTCCAGATAAAAAAATTCTAAATGATGTTCATAGTGAACGTGCTACATTTAGATTGCAATCCTAAATTATTATTCTATTGGGATTTCTACAATATCTGATTCAAGGAAATACGCTCTAAAGTTTTTGTTAATCCCCGAATAGATTATCCATGCAACTGGGTTGCTTTGCATGAATTTCTTATCTGTATTTGACGGATATGCATCTGAGTCTGGGTGTGAGTGAAATATTCCTATTACTTGCATTTTTTTCTCTTCGGCCATTTTGTATCCTTCAATTAATTGCTCATTTGATATTGTAAAAGTCACTGGCGATTTCTCGATGTTTTCTGTCAAAAATAAATCTAAAACTTTATCATTATTTCCAAACAGTATTGCACATGATTCATTGGGCTTTTGATTCTCTGAGTATTCTGATAGAATTTTTTTATCTGTATCTGATAGTATAATTTTCTGCAAGTCTATTCTACGTTAACAGTTCCAATCATCCATGGATGTAAAATACAATAATAATCATAAGTTCCTACGTCTGTAAATGTGAATTCAAACGTATCTCCTGCAGATAAAATGTCTGAATCAAATGCTCCATCAGCTCCACTGTCTGGATTGCCTGATGTTGAAGTATGCATTGTATTATCTACATTTTCCCAAAGGACTGTAGTTCCAACTGAAATGTCTAAAACTTTTGGATCATAGTATATTTTTCCATCTTCAGGAATTGCTGCTCCTTCAGGAATTAAAATTTTAGTTGGTTCTTTTGCAGCTTCAATAACTATTGATGCAACCATCCAAGGATGCACGATGCACAAATATTCGTATTCGCCGACTTCTAAATTGCTTGTATCTAATGTGTAAGTTCCACCTGCGTTGATCAAACTTGAATCGAATGTTTCTCCATAGTCTGCTGCACTTGTAACAGTATGTGCTGCAGTATCTACATTTGTCCATTCAATGACATAACCTTGTGTAACCACTGCTACATCTGGTGAATAATCCGGATTTCCTTCTTGAGCTGAATTTTCAAGAATTTCAATTGCAAATATTGGTCCTGATGGTGTAAGATCTTCTGCCGGTTCGTCAACGCCTACTTGTTGAGGAATCATGTATGTGTCAGGAGCTGAGAAAATTCCAAATGATACCCACATGATAATCCCTGTAGCAGCTGCCATTGAAACAATTGCTCCAATTGGTTTTGCTATCTCTGGGTGTTTCATATACAGATATGAGATTATAATTGCAGGAAATGCAATTGCCATTAAAATTCCGGCTAAAGTAATTGTATAATTTGATGTATTCATTACCATTGAAAACATTCCAAATCCTAACGCAATGGATACGATTACCAAAGTCGTTGCTTTGGCTCTATTACTTGTTGAAACCCCTCCGTCCAAGATGCCTGCTGCAAGGAAAATTAATCCAACAAACATGGTCAGACCAGTCAATGCATGCATACCATCGATGAATGTGTGGGCAATACCGGCATACGACAATGTAAGTCCAGCTAATCCTATAGCTGTTAGTCCCATTCCTGGCATCATGAGGTCCCAATTACTCATTTAAGATAGCTGACAGGACTGAGATACTTATTCCTTGCGCAATCGTATGGATCTAGTCGAAGAAATTAAATGGCTTTGGAATAGGGTAGAGTGAATTGGGATTTAATGAAATATTGGAAATATCCAAACCTAGAATTGTTGTTCTTTTAGTAATCACTGCAGTTACATCCATGTATGCTGCAAGTAAGCTAGTTCCAGGTGTTCCAGATCTTGATTACTGGTCATATTTGCACATTATTGTTGCAGGTGCATTGGCTTCTGCAGGATCAAGTGCACTAAATCACTATTATGATAAAGACATTGATCCTAAAATGACTAGGACTAGCACTAGACCAATTCCTTCTGGACGGATGGCAGCATCAAATGTTTTGATATATGGGTTGGTTGTAAGCTGCATCTCTGTAATCTATGGTTTCTTTGCGTTGAATTCAGTATCTGCATTTTTTATCGCTGTTGGAATTTTCTCGTATGTTATTATTTACACAGTTTGGCTAAAACGAAGAAACGTATCTAACATTGTAATTGGTGGTATTGCTGGTAGTGCCGCAGCTTGGGCAGGATGGGCAGCAGCAACAGGTAGTATGGATTTGTTAGGATTCTTAGTCGGTTTCTTAGTTTTTGTTTGGACTCCTTCTCACTTTTGGTGTCTTGCAATGAAAATGAAAGACGAATATGCACAAGCTGAAGTTCCGATGCTTCCTGTTGTAATTGGAATGCAAAAAACATCAAAGTTCATTTTAGGTAATACGTTGATTTTAATTCCATATTCATTGATACTTTCATTTATTCCAGACGGTATGGGAATTGTCTATACTGTTATTGCACTGGTCTCTGGAGCCTTGATGCTTGTATATCATTACAAATTAACAAAGAATCCTACATCTGAATTTGCATGGAAAGCATACAAAGTAACTGCACCTTATCTTACAATAATTTTTGTAGCTGTTGCATTAGATGCAGCATTTCACTTTCCTTTATTCTAAAATTTATTTATCTACACCTGGGAAGCTAGCTTCATAATCACTTTCCATAGTTTCCTTTACTTGCTCTTGTATTTTATCAACTTCTTGTTCCACAACAACAATTTCAATTCTGCGCTCCTCTTTTGTAATCCATGAGACTGTGATGAGACCGAGAATTTCTAAATCTAAAAGAATTTTGTTGAATCTATCTTCTGCAATGACGTATCCGTCTTTTGCAAGACTCTTGAAAAGTTCAACATCTGTTAAACGATTTACTTCCTTAATCTTATCAAATACTGTATTTCTTATTGGTATTGCCATTTTTATCCGTAGAATGATTTATCCCCTGACTTTGGTACCACGTTAGATATACTTTCCTTTACTGTGTTGTACCATTGGTCCACTTCTTTTGTTATTGATGGTCTTATTTTCTTCAAACTGTTTGCAAAGTCACGATTTGAAATAGTTGATGCGCTCTTTCTCATTGCTTCTACTGCAGCTTCTCTACACAATGCTGCCAAATCTGCCCCTGAATAATTTTGAGTGGCCACTGATATTTCTTGTAATTTTACGTCGTTTGCTAATGGCATCTTTCGTGTTAAAATTTTGATAATCTCTAATCTTCCTTTCTCATCTGGTGGTCCTGCATAAAGTACTAAATCCAATCTTCCTGTTCTAAGCAAAGAATTGTCTAAAATATCTGGGCGATTTGTAATTCCAATTACTACTACTCTTGATGAAATACCTTCTTCTATTTCTGTAAGTAATTGACTTAGAATTGTCTCGCCTGTTCCACCTTCTCCTGATTTAGAACGTGCAATTGAATCTAATTCGTCAAAAATTACCACACATGGTGATGCTGCTTTTGCTTTTCTAAAAATTTCTCTTACTGCTTTTTCAGATTCCCCTAACCATTTAGAAAGTATTTCTGGGCCTCTAACTAAAATCATATTTGCACCTGTTTCAGTAGCTAAAGCTCGTGCAAGCAGAGTTTTACCGCAGCCTGGCGGTCCATAGATTAAAGCTCCCTTTGGAGGTTTTATCCCCATCTTTGTAAACTTGGCAGGCTCTTTCATAGACATGATAAGGTTATCTGAAAGTGACTTTTTGAGATCATCTAGTCCTCCGACATCTTGCCACCATACTTTTGATCTCTCAACATAGAATTCTCTCATAGCTGTAGGGACGACATCTTGCATTGCATCGTAAAAATCGACTAGTTTGATCTGCATTGATTGTAATACTTCAGAAGGGATTTTTTCTGCTTCAAGATCAATTTCTGGAAGATACCTTCTAATTGATTTTAGTGCAGCTTCTCTACAAAGTGATTTGATATCTGCACCAGTATATCCGTGTAATTCTGATGACAAATCTTTAAGATCAATATCGTCACTAAGTGGCATTCCTCTGGTATGAATTTCAAGAATCTCTAGTCTTCCATCTTCGTTAGGAACTGAAATCTCAAATTCTCTATCAAACCTTCCTGGTCTTCTAAGGGCAGGATCTATGCTGTCTGGTCTGTTTGTTGCACCAAGAACAATCACGTTTCCTCTGTCATTAAGACCATCCATCAATGCTAATAATTGAGCAACAACTCTTTTTTCTACATCTCCATAAGCCTCTTCTCTTTTTGGTGCAATGGCATCAATTTCATCAATGAAGATTATGCTTGGAGAATTGTCTTTTGCCTCTTTGAAAATATCCCTTAGCTTGGCTTCTGTTTCACCATAATACTTGTTCATTATTTCTGGACCATTAATTGGAAACATGTTGGCTTCTGATTCACTTGCCATGACTTTTGCAAGTAGAGTCTTTCCACAACCTGGTGGACCATAAAGTAGAATTCCGCTATGTGGTTCAATTCCCAATCTTACAAATAATTCTGGATGTTTTAATGGAAGTTCAACAATCTCTCTCATTGCTTTGATTTCTCTTCTTAGGCCTCCCACTTCTTCATATGTCACTCTGACTTTTCTGTCAACTGATGTTTCTTTTGAAATATTCAGATTTGTTGTACGATCAATTTTGACTACTCCTTTTGGTAATGTTTTTGTAATTTTAAAATCCATGGAATTTCCTAAAATCATAACTGAAATTTCATCCCCATGTGTAATTGGCAATCCTTTCAATCTGTTTTTAACAAAATCTGTGAATTCCTTGTCAACTGTAACTGAATCATTTACTGGTGTTAATGAAACTGTTTTTGCAAACTTTGATGTAACTTTTCGAATCTTTACAAAATCATTTAATGATGCACCTACATTTTTCCTTGTCTGTCCATCTACTCTGATGATGTCTGGCAATTTTTCATCTTCATCCACTGGCCAAACAACTGCACAACTGGATCTTGAACCCATTACTTCTATAATGTCGCCTGGTGTAACTTTTAGAAAATCCATGGCCTCAGGACCAATTCGAGCACGTTTCTTTCCTACGTCTCTTTGTTTTGCTTCACCAATTCTCATTTGCAAAGGTTCTTCTTTGCGTGCCAAAAAATCACCTATTTCATGTCAACTGACATTCTACTCATGTTGAGAACTTCAAACTCACTTACACCGTCAGTTGATCTTATTGCATTCTCCAGAGCATCACTTTGACCTTCTTTATCCTCTAAAATAAATTCAGCCTTGATACATTCTAAACCAAATGCTAGTGGTTCTTTTGCATGTCTTTTCATTGACATTCCTTCTGGTAATGAAGTTTTAATGGTCTCAGCCAATTTATCTAAATCTACCTCCATTCCTTGAGGGAGTATTTTTGTTACAAATAATAACTGAGTCATTTTTCTATGGTCCCTGAAAGTTACATGCGGAACAAGTATAGTTTCTTGCTGATTCTCTGCAACTTTGACATCTCCAAATTAAATCTCCGCCACAATCAGGGCAATTGAATTTTACACATTTATCATTAGGCATAATTGGTCTATGACAGCAACTACATGTTGGTAATGATATTGTAGATGACGACATACCCCAATTTTCTGTAAACATCATTTATACCTTGCTTAGAAATTATACGTATTCTAACCAAGTAATTTTTTAATTTCTCCGCCGATTAGAACTTGAGCAGTTTTAATCGAACCTCTCAATCCTAATAATTTGACAATTGCCCCAGTATGAAAATCAAAATCATCTTTTTCTGAAATCTCTTTTATAATCTCTGGTGTGATTGTTTCAAATAATTTGTTGATTGTGTTATTATCAATTCTTTCCAAAATTTTTCTAGCTAACAATTGTTTTTCAAATTCTTTTCCAAATCGTTCCATCCATTTTTTTTGGTATTGATCAAGTTCATCTCTGTTATTGGTTTTAAGAAATTCTGATATTGCTTGTCCTGCATACACTCCCCCCATGCCGCTGGTAAATATCCCGCCAGCTGTTGTTGGTTTTGCTTGTCCTGCAGCATCGCCGATAATCACAGTTTTACCTTCTACAAATTTTTTGATAGGTCCTTTAATCCAAATTGGCGCAAAAATTTTTCTAATCGTGGAATATTTTCCTTTCTCTTTGAGAATACTCTCTAATGTTTCAGATACTTTGATTCCTCTTCCTGCAACTCCTACTTTTCCTTTGCCGTCTCCAGATGGAATAATCCATGCAAAGAATCCTGGGTACTTTTCTTGATCAAAAATTACTTTTACTTTGCCTTTTTTTATCCAGTCTGCGTAGATTTCATACTGAGCTGATGATAGAATCCCTGTTCTATCTTTATGAATTAAAGATGACACTCCTCGTGCATCTACAAAAACTTTGCAGTCTATTTTCTCTTCATTGGTTCTGATTCCAGTATCTGTGATTTCTTGAAAACTAGTTCTAACTTTAATTTCTGCACCATTTTTTTGAGCTTGAAATGCTATTTGCTTGTCTAACTCTCTTCTGCTAATCTCAACAACTTTTTGCTTTTTTGAATTAATTGTAAAACTATTCCCATTAGGCGATGTAATCTCAGCTGATTCTATAATATGATCAAAAGTTTTTCTAAATGGTATCACTCCAAGCTCTGCCAATCCTGCAATACTTACTAGGCCTCCACAATGTTCAGGAGTTCCTATCTCATAGTCTTCCTCAATTACTAAAACAGAAAAACCCTTTGAGGCAATTTCTCTGGCACATAGTAATCCTGCGACACTACCCCCTGCGATTATTGCGTCATAGCTCACAGATTTTGTTTCTTTGTCAATTATTTAATTCAAAAGTTTTTCATTAAGCCTACTTTTGATAATGGTATGGGTGATATCAAACAGGTGATAGTTGTAAGAACTGATCTTGATATGGGAAAAGGAAAGATTGCAGCTCAAGTTGGCCATGCTTGTGTTCTTGGTGCAGAACATGTTAGAAAATCACATCCCGAATGGTATCAAAAATGGTGGGGTGGACAAGAAAAGGTAGTAGTCAAAGTATCTGGAATTAAAGAATTGCAAGAAGTAAAACGACATGCAATAGATTTGAATCTTCCTTGGTCTGAAGTCTCAGATGCGGGCCATACTCAATTAGCACCTGGAACTACAACGTGCATATCAATTGGACCTGCTCCTGAGAACTTGATTGACAAAATAACTGGAGATCTCAAATTACTATAGATTTCATTTTCTTGGAATGAGATATAACAAGGCTCATTATTTTTTATGATATGAAGAAAAAAGGGATTATAGTAACTGTTTTTTTTGGATTTATTTTACTTTCATCAACTGTAATGCTAACTTTACCTGGCATTGATCCTGGTACTGGTTCTCCCGAAGTTTCAATTACTGGTACTCCTGCAGATAACTTTCCAGATGAACAGCGTGCTCAGTTTTGTGGTTCAAGTGATGCAAAGTCTACAAAATATGTTCAAGAGTTTTCAATTCCAACATTATGTACAAACCCACTTGCAATTGTAACTGACTATGATGGCAATGTGTGGTTTGCTCAAACTAATACTGGCAAAATAGCTAAATTTGATCCTAATTTAGAAACATTCACTGAATATGAAAATTCATTGTGGCCTCCAGGCGGTCGTTCAATGATGTGGGGAATTGATTACGCTCCAGACGGTTCCATATGGTATACTGATGAATCTTACGATTCAATATGGTCATTCTCAACTATTGATGAGACATATGATAGATTATCCTATCCCTCAGAAGGAGATTCATTACCTCAAAAAATTCGCGTTGATGGTTCTCAAATTATCATAAATGATTTTACTGGAAACAAACTCACATTTCTAGATCCAAATCAATCTGGAGAGAATGTAAATTATCTTAGTATTCCATCTCCTGTTGATGACTCTGTAACTGCAGACTTTGCAGTAGATGCAAATGATAATGTCTGGTATACTAATTGGTTGTATCAACAAGGTGGAGTTTTAGTCAAATTTGATCAAAATGGGTATCTTAACTCTGTTGCAAACTCTGATGAAAAATTCCTTCCACTACTTGACTTTATTGAAATCTATCAATTACCTGTAACACTTCTTACGCCAAATGGTATTGTTGTTGCAGATGATGGAACTATTTGGTTGGCCGATACTACTTCCTCATCCTTCTTCAGTTTTGATCCTACGACTGAAAATTTTGTTCAATATGTGACTGCTGATCCTCTACTGAGCACATATGGTAATCAGACCGGGGTTGTAAAAACTCCAATATCTAGACCATATTGGATTGAATCTGATGATCAAGGCAGACTTGTTTTCAATGAACAAACTGCAAATAATATTTCTGTAATGGATCCTGTATTACAATCTCTTGTTGAATATCACGTTCCCTCAAAGAATCCAAATTGGGGTGATTGTGATCCTGGAACTGGCATGAAGTTGGCAGACTGCGGTGTCGCACAAATCTTTGATTTCACTATTGATGGTGAAAAAATTTGGTTTACTGAATGGGCAGAAAATAATATCGGAGTTGTTGACACGACCATTCCACTACCTTTGGAAATACAGTTAGAATCAAATTCTTTAACAATCGCACCTGGAGATTCAAAACCAATTGACTTTGTTGTGTCTTCACTATCTCAAAAAGATCTACTTGGTGTTTCATTAATTTTATCTTCAACTCATGATTTCCTAAATATTGAATTAATCCACACCCCTGAAACATTTCAGCTAGATTCCGACGCACCACGTCCAATTTCAATTATTGTCCATGCTTCTGAAGATGCTATGTCTGGTACATACAAAATTTTACTTGGTGCACAATTACCTGATGTAGCAGTTAGCAAATACGTAACAGTGACAATAGAGTGATACCTGATTTAGATTCTCAAATTGGAATTTTAGTTTACAGTACAAAATTTTCTGGCATAGGGGGAAAAATTAGAGTTGAACCTGAAGATTTTCAAGTTAGTGAATTGATCTCTGATAAATCTAAAAAATCCATCAATGACGAAAATGGGTATGCTGTGTATAAGTTAAAAAAGAAAAAAATTGATACTAATCATGCACTATCTGGAATTTTTAGAAAGAAAGGTATCCGATTAAAATCTCTTGGATTAAAAGACGCATCAGCCGTTACAGAACAATTTGTATGTGCTGGAAATAAAGGACGAGCAATAGAGAATTTTTCAAGCGATAAATATTCTTTAGAGCATCTGGGTTTTGTAAAAAAACCTCTTTCAAAAAAAGATATGATTGGAAATCATTTTAAATTAAAAATTTCTGATTGCCAAAATAATTTAGAATCTTTTACCGAATATGACAAAATTCTCAATTTCTATGGATATCAGAGATTTGGTTCACAAAGACCAGTCACACATCTTATCGGTAAGGCCCTTTTACAACAAGATTTTGACAAAACCATTGATTTGATTTTATCATTTACATCTCCTTACGACTCTGAAGAAAATACTGAAATTCGTCAAAAACTATCTGATAAGGCAAATTACCGGCAATATTTCGACAAAGTTCCGACTCAGATGGATATTGAAAGAATTGTTTTAAAAGAAATGATTGAACATGGAGAACCAATCCGTGCAATTCGTGCAATTCCTGTTTCGTTAAGACGATTTTATGTTCAAGCGTATCAATCTTTTATTTTTAATCAATCATTGAGTGCTGCATTTTTAGACGGTGAGAATCTTTTTGAAGCTCAATCAGGAGATGTCTGCTTTGATTATCATGGTATAATTGGAAAATATGTAAAGGGCATGGATCAGAATTTGGCCATGCCTTTTGTTGGTTATTCGTATTACAAAAAAACACGATTTGATTTTCAAATTTCAAAAATTCTAGAACAAGAAGAAGTTACACCGAAAGATTTCTTCATTAAAGAAATGCAAGAAGTAAGTAGTGAAGGTGGTTTTAGACAAGCAGCAATACACTGTTCTGATTATTCTGCACATGATAATATTGTAGAGTTTTCATTATCTCGAGGATCTTTTGCAACAATTTTGTTAAGAGAAATAATGAAACCACAAGATCCAATGATTGCTGGTTTTTAAGATCTGTTTTAGAAAATAATTTCTTAGATGTCTTTAAGTTAGTGCATTTTTAACAAAACATGGTTTAGATGGAAAAAGCATACATGTTGATTAGTTGTGAAATTGGGGAAGAACAATCTCTTTATTCTCAATTGAAAGAAATTCCTGAAATCAAAAGTTGTTTGATCACATATGGCAGTTATGATATTGTGGCTGAATTTGTTACTGAATCTGCTTCTCAAATCAATGCAATAATCACATCCAAAATTAGAAAATTACCTCACATTAAAAGTACAATCACTCTTAGTGTTACAAATTAATTTTTCTTGAGAGTTACAAATCCTATACCTAAAATGATGAATCCTATAATTATTATTTCCAAGCCATAGTTGACCCATTCTGGATTTGAATACATGAATGATGATTCTGGTCCTACAATGGATTTGCCTTGCAAGTGAAAAACCAAGCCAAATATTCCGACAATAATACCTGCAATTATTAGAGTTCTTCCCACTTTCATGCTCTTTTTTCTTGGTTCTACTAAAAAAGGGTAAACAGAATTGATAGTTTGACCAAATGATTTTTGGATTTGGTTTTTAATTATTTTCTTTTGAATAGATAAAATGTCTAATTGGAATGATTACCAAGAATCCGGTTCTCACAGTCATATGGGTCTGATCCTATTTGCAGCCTCAGCTTCTCTTGCTATCCTATTATTTCTAATCTTTCATCCTCAAATTGAGACAATTAACAAAGAGTCTCCAATCCTTATCAATATCATGTTTTTTCCTGCTATGGCTGTAGGATTTCTTTATGGAATTAGAATTACTGAGAGAGCTGTAAAACCATCTGAAATCCGTAGCCCTATCAAAAGATCAATTGTCAAGATATTCTTGTTCTTTTTTGTCATTGGTGGTATGTTCAGCTCTGTAAATTTTGCAATTAATGGTGGTAGTATAATGCCTGATGTTGATCTACTGGAAGATGGGTTATTGCCTTGGATGAATAACTTCATTACTGCCAACGGAGGTGCAACTTTTTTGATTATCACTAGTATTGGTTTGATGGCATCCGCAACTAAAAGAATTGTTGGAATGAATACTGGTGTTGTAAATAGAATAGTTACATTTGTTGGAACATTTGTATTCTTTACAATGCTTGTTTTGAGTTTTACAAAATCTGATCCGACTTCTTCTGGAGTTTTCTTGTATACATTTTATCAAGCTGGAATTGTTGGCGGTGCATTTTTTGCAATGAATCGTCTTACTAAAAATCAAAACATGCTGGAAGATTTTACAAACGGATACTAGATTATTTCCACTTTGACGGATCTACATAAATTCCTGATGCTTCGTTATTGATCCT
This sequence comes from Candidatus Nitrosopumilus sp. bin_32a, assembly GCF_054095935.1. NCBI lineage: Archaea > Thermoproteati > Nitrososphaerota > Nitrososphaeria > Nitrosopumilales > Nitrosopumilaceae > Nitrosopumilus > Candidatus Nitrosopumilus sp. bin_32a. Next base: position 219,121 of record NZ_JBSWSN010000002.1, read on the forward strand.
CTCTCTGTATTTCACACAATCTTCTGCTACAAAATCATTTGATTTACATTCGTTAAAATGCGCAGTATTGTCTCTTGCAATGTTATCTGAAAATAATACGTCATCTGCTGTAAATAATGCAATTAGACCTATTGCTGCTAAACTACCTGCCACTAAAATCATTGAATATCCAACTTTGGCATAGTTGTGAGGATCTTTCATTTACGAGAAATCTATAACTCTTGAATTTAATCTTTTCAAGTTGAGATTTTGCGATCTAATCCATGACACTAGGGATTTTTTTGGGAAAAGAAGAAAAGAAAGTACTCAAAAATACCTTCATTGAGCATCCAAATTCTTCAATATGAGTTTCTTGGACCTATTCCTCTTGAAGAATGGGGACCTCCGATGGAAAAACTAGTCTATCTGATTCTCTCAAAAGAGAAGGACAAATTCAATATTGTCTATGTGGGTGACTGTGAAAAGACTGATGATGAGTCATTTTTTGTCCAACATTCTCAATACAAATGCTGGATTGAAAATTCAGGCTCTGAAAAATCACTATATCTGGCAATCTTGCCCCTTTTCGAATCTAGTCCAGAGCGTAGAAAAAATATCTTCGCCAAGATAATTGCTAATTACAAACCATTTTGTAATTCTGCAGATATCCCGCAATCAAAACCTGATTACGTGGTACGGAAATCTGAGGCTCCAAAACCTGAATCAGAAAAAGTTCTCTGTCTTTGTTGCGGCGCTGAAATGAAACCTGAAAAAACTCTTGAAAAATCTACGCTTTTTAGATGCACAGGCTGTGGATTGAGTGACACTAGGATGAATTGTTGACTTTGTTTTGAACATCAAACAATTGCAGAGTTAACAAATCTATGGCCTTTTTCAAATGCTGAAATTCATTTATGGAATGCATTTGACCTTCTATCAACGCTCTTTGGACCTTGATTGAATTTTTTTGAAAATCATCTGATGCAACAATTTCCATGGCGTTAAGTTTTGACAATAAGTTATCTAAATCTTTAATCATTTCATCTGATGGCTTGTGCTTGTCCATGTTTTTATGAAATTATTTTGATATATGAATCGTTACAAAAGATCCTCATCAATTTCTTGAATGGGATCTAAATAATCTTGGCAGGTGCATGTGGGAATCTGGCATTTTCCCATTTTCATAAGCGAACTACTATTTTCATTTCTACTATGTGCCTCATCTGTATGGTGGCATCTCTTGCAATTCATATCAAAAACAATATCTTCCAATATTTAAGCCAAGGATTATGGAATTAAAACAGCTCTTGCTTCTATTTCAGAATCTTTTAATTTTTTGAGTACTTCATTTGCTTTTTCTAACGGAAAAATCTGAGATATGACTTCGATATTTTCTTCATCACATATTTTGATTACTTGCTCCATGTCTTTAGTTGAACCAATCAAAGTTCCACGAATTGTTTTTTCCTCAAATGGCATAAATGCTGGATTTTTACCCACTGTTGCTATTACGACCAGTCCTCCTTTCTTTACTGATTTTATTGCAGTATCTGTTACTATGTCTGCTGGCGCAAATACGATTGCAGCATCTAATAGTCCGTGCTTTTCTTTTAGTGCGTCTAGAAATTCTTGCTGATTTTCAGAAAACACCATTGCATCTGCAGCCCCTAATCTTTTTGCAACATCTAGATGTTTTTGTGTCCTTGAAAATGCAATTACCTTACAATTCTCTACTTTGGCAAACTGTACTGCCATATGTCCCACTCCACCGATTCCAAAAATTCCAATTTTTTTATTCTGTTTTGGCTCTGCAGCTTTTACTGCCTTGTATGCAGTAATTCCTGCACAAAATAGCGGTGCGGCATATTCTGCCTTCATGTTCTCTGGAACTTTGGTTGCAAAATCTTCTACAACTGTAATGTATTCTGTGTATCCTCCTTTGAAAGATTCACCAGTAATGACTGATGATTCACAGAGGTATTCTTTTCCCTCTTTACAATATTGACATACCTTGCATGCTTCTAAAAGTGGGGTTATTCCCGCTCTGTCCCCGATTTCAAATTTAGTAACTTTATCCCCTATCTGCACAACTTTTCCAACCACTTCGTGACCTGGAACTGTAGGCAATGACGGCGGAATTCCAATATCTCTCCAATCTCCTTCTATGCCGTGAAGCTGAGAGTGACAAACTCCACAAGCTTCTATTTTTAATAAAATCTCATTTGGTCTTTTAATTTCATGTTTATCAATTTGAGTAAGTTTCAATGGGCTTGTTTCAATTTTTGCACATTCAGAAAGTACCATGGCCCGCATTTTTTCCATAATTCTAAAGATTAAAGACGAAATTTTAACATTCGTTAATTTCTTTTTGATTTCTATTCGTATTTGATCTTTAATGATGGATTTGTAGACTCATATGGGATTTAATTTTATGGGAAAATATCCAGCGGATGTTGAAATTATCATCAATCTGATAAATCCAATGGTCAGAGATTGGTCTATCCTAAGCAATAGGCCAATCTTGCTTTTACGCTAAGATTTATTTGCAAAATTAACAAAACAGTGGATATGAGTGAAATTTCTGATGAAGATAGAGAGAGGGTGAAATTATTGCAACTCGTCACTAGTTCTAAACATGAATTCAAAAAACTCACTTTGGAACAATTAAGCCGATTACAAGAATTAGTTGAAAAAAAAGATTACAGCCATGATAAAAAAGCACATAAATCTAAAGTAAAATTATTGGGAAAAATCAATGTCAGAATTTACGAATTGACAGAAGGAAAAGGAATCTGGAATTAGCGTTCCAATTAGGTACAAATATTCAAACAAATCTGATAAACTGTGGTAGAAAATAATCTCATTCATGAAAGTAGTCCCTATTTACTTCAACATGCACATAATCCTGTCAATTGGTATGGATGGAATGATGAGGCATTAAAAAAAGCAAAAGATGAAAACAAACCAATTTTCCTAAGTATTGGATACAGTGCTTGCCATTGGTGCCATGTGATGGCTCATGAGTCATTTGAAAATGAAGATGTCGCTGAATTTATGAATGAAAATTTCATTAACATCAAAGTTGACAGAGAAGAAAGACCTGACATTGATGATATCTATCAAAAAGTTTGCCAGATGGCAACAGGCCAAGGGGGATGGCCTTTGAGTATTTTCCTTACTCCTGATCAAAAACCATTCTATGTCGGAACTTATTTTCCCGTTTTGGATTCATACGGCCGTCCTGGATTTGGAAGTATCTGTAGACAACTCTCGCAAGCATGGCGAGAAAAACCTAAAGATATTGAGGCCTCTGCTGAAAAATTTATCGGTGCATTACACAAAACTGAAAAAGTTCAAACTCCTTCTAAATTAGAACGAATAATTCTCGATGAGGCAGCTATGAACTTGTTTCAATTAGGTGATGCAACCTATGGCGGATTTGGTTCTGCACCAAAATTTCCCAATGCTGCTAATGTGTCATTTTTGTTTAGATATGCAAAATTATCTGGATTGGGCAAATTCAATGAATTTGCGCTCAAAACTCTCAAAAAAATGGCTAATGGGGGGATATTTGATCAAATAGGTGGCGGGTTTTCTAGATATTCCACAGATGCCAAATGGCTGGTTCCTCATTTTGAGAAAATGCTTTACGACAATGCTTTGATTCCAGTAAATTATGCTGAAGCATATCAAATCACAAAAGATCCGTTTTACCTAGATGTTTTAAAAAAAACCCTTGATTTTGTTTTACGTGAAATGACTTCTCCTGAAGGGGGATTTTATTCTGCATATGACGCTGATTCTGAAGGTGTAGAGGGAAAATACTATGTGTGGAAGAAAAGTGAAATTAAAGAAATCCTTGGAAGTGATGCTGATCTGTTTTGTTTGTACTATGATGTGACTGATGGGGGAAATTGGGAAGGCAATAATATCTTGTGCAACAATCTCAACATTTCCACCGTATCTTTCAATTTTGGAATATCTGAATCTGATGTTGGTAAAACTTTAAAATCTTGCTCAGAAAAATTATTAAAAGTTCGTTCAGCTAGAATTCCTCCTGGATTGGATGACAAGGTTTTGGTTTCATGGAATTCTTTGATGGTTACAGCATTTGCAAAAGGATACCGTGTTACAGGGGATGTTAGATATCTTAATGCTGCAAAAGACTGCATTTCATTTATTGAGCAGAAACTTTTTGTAAATGAAAAATTGTTACGAACTTACAAGAATGGAATTGCAAAAATTGATGGATATCTGGAAGACTATTCTTATTTTGTCAATGCGTTACTTGATGTCTTTGAAATTGAATCTGACCCAAAATATCTTGAATTATCTATAAAATTAGGTCATCATTTAGTAAATCATTTCTGGGATTCTGAAAACAATAGTTTCTTTATGACTTCTGATGATCATGAAAAATTAATAATTCGCCCCAAGAGCAATTATGATTTATCTTTGCCTTCTGGAAATTCTGTTTCTGCTCTTGTAATGCTTAGATTGTTCCATCTATCTCAAGAACAAACTTTTCTTAAAATAACCACCAAAATAATGGAATCTCAGGCACAAACAGCTGCTGAAAACCCTTTCGGATTTGGATATTTACTAAACACCATTTCCATGTATATTCAAAAACCTCAGGAAATTACTGTCATTAACACTGAAAATTCTGAAATAGTCCAGTCACTTCTTTTAGATTATTTGCCAAATTCAATTATGGCAATAATTGAGAATCCGTCCCATCTGGAAAGTCTCTCAAAATATCCTTTCTTTGCAGGAAAATCATTCGAAGATAAAACTAGTGTGTTTGTTTGTAAAAACTTTGCATGTTCACTACCTCTTCATACTTTGGATGAAATAAAATCCAATCTTTAGATTTTTTTCAAATCAACATTGATGATACTTTCAACTTGAGGTCTTCCCATGTTGTCATATCTTGATTTGGGCATTGCAATTGTGATTTGAGTTTGTTGGTATGATTTGATATTGACTGTGGGCTGTGCTTGTAAAATTGCTTCTAATAATGGCATGACTTGTTCTTTAGTTTCTGAATCTAATCTCTTTGAAACATTCTCAATGATCAATTGTTTTTGTGAAATTGGCTCTGTTGTGATATTTTCAATTAAAGTTAACTGGACCATTTGACCGTTATCTACTATCTGAGTAATTTTAAATTCATTCGTTTCAGGCATAATGTCCCTTGGTTTTCTTTATGATTTATCTTTAACGAATTGAAAAATACAATACTATTACTGCAGTCACTACTGCCGATGTCACTCCTAATCCAAAGATAATCTTACTTCCATCAATCTTCATGTTTCTTATTTCCTAATGTTAGAATTAAACTGTACTGATTTTTAATTTTTTAAAATAACTCCACTGATGATTCCTACGTAAGTGTTTTAATAGAAATTCAACTACATTTGTCATCGCACGTTAACTGTATTCATACATCTGCGATAGTACGACCAGTCCAACAGGAGTCATAAAGAGTGTCCAATTGGGCACTCTTTTTCATTAAAATTTACTAGTTTGAATCTGTATTTTCAGGTGTGTTTTTTGTTTCATTTTCCATGGGTTCGGGCTTTGGAGGATCAAGAATTGATTTTTTAATTATCGCTGCCCTGTCTTTTATGATTTGGTTGAATTCTCGCATGTCATCTAAACCTGGTGTCTGTTGTTGATTCTGATATGCTTGCAAAAATCCCGAATATACACATCCTGTAATGATTCCAAATGCTGTATCTGGAACTGATTCAATTTCAGGAACAAAATTTTCTGCTATTTGTTTGTAAGATTCTGACTCGTTGATGTAATAGTCAATTAAACTGTCGATGAAATCCTTGTTTTCTTTGGAAATTCCCATGTATACTTTCTTTATTTTCTAGTTTATTTAATTGTCTTTGATTAATCGTTTATTTATTCATGAACTGATTTCAATATGTTGTGGAAATTAGAATCCGATGAAGGTTTTTTTAGAATATATGATTCTAAAAAACTCGTAGCGGGATATTTTGATCCTGACTATGGGGATATTTTTCCAAAAGAAAATTCTGAAGAAATCATTTCATCTATGTTGAAAAACCAAGATAAAATTTTAGGTGGAATTGTTATGGTTCCTCTTGTTAAATTTAGATTATTTGACACTGATTTGGATACTACTTTAACAAATGTAGAATCTCAAGTAAATCGTGTAGATGAGCATTTGCAGAAATGGAAGTTATTTTTATCTAAAATGGATTATGAGTGGCACTCTGTTCGAATCTCTCACACTGATCAGGATATGCTTACAATAGCATTTCAGATAAAATTCTCAAAACCCACCCCTCTTGAAAAAATGTCTTTAGGTGAGGAACTTTTTGATATTTTTGAAACGTTGCAAAAATATGATTTGTTGTAGAATCTTGTTTATCTAAGGCAGGTGGTCTTTTTTCCATTTTTCAGCCTCATTAAAACAGTTGAACCATTCAATTTCAGTTTCATCAGAATCAAATTCGTTTATTTCATTTTTAAATTCTAAATCGCAATTCTTTTTCATATTTTCTGAGATCTGAATCACTTTTTGCTTGAGCACATTATCTGGAGGTGAGAATTTATCTGCTTCATCAAATTCTACTATTCCTGCCTTGGCTAATTGGAATTCAGCTAGTCCTAAATTTTCATATTCATATGCTTCTTGAATTTGTGTATCTGACCTTACCTTTGCTAATTCGTCGCCTGATGTAATCCATTTGATATATTCAACATCGCTTTTTAATTGTGTTTCAGATGATATCCTGAATAATTCTACTGAACTTTCAAATAATTCAGGTGTGGATAGATTATCATATCTAGAAACAATGTCTTCAAATTTATCCACATGTTCTTCATAATATTTTAACAACTCTTCTTTTGTTATGTCGCCTTCATCCCATTTTGTTTTTTCAGAATAAAATTTTGTTTGTAATTCTGATACATCTTGTTGAATTTGAGCAAGTTCATTTCCGAACTGAAATCCTTTTTGCTTGGTCTGTTCAGCCGAATAATTGTATACAATAATTGCAATGATGATTATAATCCCTATTGCAGCTATGGTGATGTTTTGAATTTTATTTTTTTTCAAAGATAATCTATGTAATTCCCTTCATCATCTAACTTTAATTCAATTGTAAATTCAGTCCCGCTAATAAAAGAGTCATTTCGAGTAGTTCTGACTCTGCCAATTACCAACTCGTATGGCCAAATCTCAACTACGATTGCACCTACAGTCACAATTGGCGTTTCTGTAATTTCCATATCTTCGCGTTTTACACCGTGTCTTTCAAGCATGTGTATGGCGTGATCTAATAGTGGTTTAGGATTATTATAATTTAGTACCCAAACTTTTCCTTCATAATCAATTTGCTGCAATTTGAAACAATCCTAAATTAACTCCTATAACAATTAATCGCCAATAGATTCTGACTTTGAATTTTATACCCACTCTCAAAAGAATTCCGTATTGTTTTGGATGTTTTTTGGTTCAACTCCGCGGGGATTCACCTGTTAAATTGAGGATGGAAATGGACGCAGACAGGCTTGAAAAAAAATGATTAGATCACTTCAAAAAGTGACATCATTCCTGCAGAGATATGATCATTGACGTGACAGTGGAACATCCATGTTCCAACATTGTCTGGAATAAAGTCAACAGTCTTTAGACTAGCTGGCATTAACTCCATTACATCAACTCTCATTCCATTCCACAAGACAGTGTTTCCATGCCAGTGTGGGGTATGCAAATCTACTTCAGTTCCCATACCAATTAGATACCAACGTACATGTTCACCTTGTTGAAGCGTTTGTCCTGGCAGATTACCATAGACGTATCCGTTAATACCGTGCATGAGATTACTCTCAGCAAAATCATCATCTCCAACTAATTCCTCATTATCACAAGTTTCATCAGTGAATGTTTCCAGGTTATCACAAAGATAGTTGCTAGAATTTTCATCAGAAACTGTAAAGAGACTTACCATTTCTCTGTTCACATCAATCGGTCTACCGTTTGAATCGGCCATTCCTTTAGCAGTTACAACCATTGGACCGACAAGTCCTGAATTGGTATCCATTGGCGAATCAACATGTGAATGATACATCCAAATTATTGAACTAGGATCGCTTGGCCCTGGGCCTGCACGTTCTGGTACTGCCCATTCGTAAGTGTGTTTTTGTCCTGGAGCAACTATTCCATCAGATTTGTTACTTGCAGGAGTCCCATCATTGTATTCAGCACCTTCAGAATCTTTATCATAAAAGACCCCATGTGGATGAACTGAATAATCTAGTTCGACAGAATTATTTTTGAATACAACTTTGATTGTATCACATACTTCGGCATGAATCATTGGTCCTAGTGTTCCAAGATGTTCCCATTCAGAGGTCCTTGGTTTGAGTTTTGAAAATGTGTCATCAGTATACTCACGATATAATGCCTTGATGTAAGTACTTCCAATTCTATCTGAAGAATTTTCAACAAATACATTTTCATCTTCATTAAACTCTTGTCCCTTCATCTGGTTTAGTCCCAAAGGAGCATAATCCCATTCTACTTCGTCTGCAGCAATGTAATAGGTGCGTGTTTTACCCTCATTGCTTTTACATTCACTAGTTTGAATGGTTTGAACTGAAGCTACTTTTGGGGAAGAATAACTTGAATCTGATTCAGAGCATAATCTATCTCCACAAACTTTGTCAGATCCTGTCACTGGCAGTCCTACTCCTTGACCTTTTGTGGCTTCACTTTCTTGAAGTAGACCAAATGACAAGAATGCTACAAGTGTTACAGATAATGCAATTAGCATAAGAGAAGTTCTTGACTTAGTCATTGTACCAACGAAAGAAAAATTTCTTTTAAACTGTAGGTACATTCTTCGAAGTTATTCTGATTTTATAGAATAGACGTCTAGATTCAATTCCGTAAAGGCTTGAACCTTTCTTGGGAAATAAATTAGACACATGAAAACTAATCAGCAACTCGGTATTTTATTCACTAAAACTGCTCTTAAATCGATATTCAAATTAGGTGTGAGTTTCTGATAGTTTTACAAAACAATAACTGACAATACAGCTTAGATCAATTAATCGGGATGAATTACGTTTAGAGTCATAGTGCTGACAACTCTGGATAATTTTCTAATTGATGCTATCACCTTTTCGAATTCATTTTGATCTTCGGTCTGAATTTCAGCAATCACGTCATAAGCCCCAAAAGTCAGATATGCATTAGTAATATTTTGCATTTGTTTTAATTCATCTACGATGTATTCTTCTGCTCCTAAGTCACAATTTAATAAAATGAATCCTTTGTGCATTGGCTTATCTTAGAATTATTAGGTTGTTCGAGTCTTTAAGTTTTACAGTATTACCATCTACTACGTCCGCCGTAGCTATTGCCACCGCTTCCACTATCTTTGTCCCCATATCTCTTTCTTGGACCTCTGTCGTCTCTTGGATTTCCACCACTGCGTGATCCTCCATATCCTCCAGAGCGACCTCCTCTAGAATAATTTGATCTTGATTGACCTCCATATCTTCTTGATGGGGTTTGTCTTTTGAGTGGATCTGGGATTGAAATTTGAATTCCCATTTCTTGATTTAGGTCTGTAAGTGGAACTTTGATTTGACGTTTAATGAGATTCCAGTCTCCTACTGATGAATAAGACACAAATGTCACTGCTTTGCCTTTTGTACCCGCTCTTGCTGTTCTTCCAATTCTATGGAAATATACCATTTCTACATTTGGAACATCATAATTAATTACTAATTCTACTCGCGGAACATCTATTCCTCTAGATGCAATATCTGTTGCAACTAGAATGTCTGCTTTACCGTTTCTGAATTTTGCCATGGATTGCTCTCTTCTATGTTGTGACATGTCGCCTTCAATTGCAACTGCATCGTATTTCTCTTGATGGAGGAATTTTTGAACATCTCTGGTTCTATATTTTGTTGAACAAAATACTATGCATTGACCCTTTACTGGTTTGATAAAATCTAATAAATATTTGAATTTGTCTCTATCTTTAATCACTAAATATGATTGATCAATTCCTTCACCACTAAGATCATCTGCATCTAATAGGAATTGCTTTGGATTTTTTAGATAATCTTCAGAAAGTCTTAGAATCTGGGTTGGCATTGTTGCTGAAAACAATGACATTACTCTATCTTCTGGTGCTAAATCTAAAATAAATTGAATATCGTCAATGAACCCCATGTCTAGCATTGTATCTGCTTCATCTAGAACAATATGGCTGATGTCTCTTAGTTCTATTGAGCCCCTTTTGAGATGATCAATTAATCTACCTGGTGTTGCTACGAGGATTTCAACTCCTCTGTGGAGTGCATCAAGCTGGATTCCCATTCCCTGTCCTCCATAAATTGTCGCTACTTTGATTCCTGTATATTTTCCGAATTTTTTAATTTCATCTGAAATCTGCATGGCAAGTTCTCTTGTTGGTGCCATAACTAATCCTTGAATTCCTTGTTTTGGTTGAATTTGTTGTAACATTGATAATGCAAATGCTGCAGTCTTTCCAGAACCTGTGTGTGCTTGTCCTACGACGTCTCTTCCTGATAATAATACTGGGATGGCTGCTTCTTGAATTGGAAATGCTTCTTCAAAACCTTGATCTGTAATTCCTTTTAGAACGTCGTCGCTTAATCCTAAATCTTTAAATTTTGTCATTTTATCTTTATCTCTTTGGCAATGACGAAAAAGCTCATTGCCCACTCGTCATTATTCTGATGATTGTTGTCGCTCGTGGTCTAATAAACGCTTGGTATTTTTCATGCATCTAATTGAGCATCAATTATTTTTTTGAAACTTTCAAATGGTTGGGCTCCTTTCAATTCAACAAATCCAATTTGATCATTTCCTACAAAGAATCCTGGAGTTCCAGAAACTCCATAGTTTCTTCCATCATCTAGATCTTTTTGGATTTCTGAAACATGTTTTCCACTAGTAAGACATGAATCAAATATTTTCTGATCTAGTTGCATAGTTGAAGCATATTGGCTAAACATGGATAATGCATCGGCAGTTTCTAGTTTATTCCAATCATTTTGTTTTTCAAATAGCATGTCATGCATTTCTCTAAACTTGTTTTGATCATTTGCACATTCTGCAGCAACTGATGCTGGTAGTGCGTTTGGATGAATACTTTGAATAGGAAAATCTCTAAAAACTAATTTCACTTTGCCTTGTTCGATATAATTCTCTAGAATTGATGGTAATGTCTGAGTATGAAATCTTGCACAAAATGGACACTGAAAGTCTGAAAACTCTACGATTGTAATTGGCGCATCTGGATTTCCTATGATCGGATCATTGTCTATTGAAATTTTCACTGGTGCTGCTGCTTGTTTTGTAGGTAGTTGATTTTGTAACAGTTTTAGCTCCAGTTTTGCCATTGCATCATTAAGATCATCTGTTGAAATTTGGTTTGGATTTAGATTTGATGTGTATGACCCTGCAAAGAATGCTGAAATTCCAACTAGAATTATCACTCCTATAATTAGTCCGTTAAATGTAGATTTTTTTATGGATATTTTTCCATTATTATTTTGACTAATTTCTGAATCCTCTAAACTCATTTCAATTGATTCAAAATTTATCATACTTATTCGTATTGCCGACTTTTGGACTGGAGATGTTTTTAGAAATGAAGAGCCAATGACGGGATCTGAACCCATGACCTATTGATTACAAATCAATTGCTCTACCAGGCTGAGCTACATTGGCACGAAATAAAATAAAATTTTTGAAGGTTTAAAGTGTTACCTGTGGTTAATTTGAAAATTATTTTATTGTAAAATCATTGAAAACACAGTCAGTTTATAATAATGCCCTACTCTGATACCTCTTATGAGATACATCGAACCTACTCGAGTCAAGGTTTTGATGATGATGTTTTTTGCTACTGGTGCGATCGGTATTGTTGTTGGATTATCGCCAATTTCTCCGCCTTCTATGACCATGATGATTACTTTCATGGGCGTAATCAATGTCGGATTGGGTGCATTCTTTTCATTTCTACTTTTGACACAGATTCAAAAAGAACCTGATAAAAGAAAGAAGAAAAGAAAAACTGACTAGTCTTTTTCAGACCATTTGAAATTATTCTAAAATATTTCGTCCCAATTAAAGTATAAATAATAACTTTCTATCATGAATTCAGAAATGCTAGATCTTGTTGCAAAGAATTTGTTTCTTACAAAAGGTAAGGGTGTCCATGAGGACAGATTGACCAGTTTTGAATATGCACTTCGAGATGCTGGTATTGCCGGAACTAACCTTGTTTTAATTTCTAGTATCTTTCCTCCAAAAGCAAAACTGATCAGTAGAAAAGAAGGCTTGAAAAAAATATCACCAGGACAAATACTATTTACAATTTATTCAAAAAATCAAACAAATGAACCTCAAAGAGTATGTTCAGCATCTGTGGGTCTTGCTCAACCAAAAGACAAGTCGCGATATGGATATCTATCTGAATATGAGGCCTTTGGACAAAATGAAACCCAAGCAGGAGATTACGCTGAGGACATTGCAGCCCAAATGCTTGCATCTTCTTTAGGAATTCCTTTTGACGCAGATAAAGCATGGAATGAAAAGAGACAACAGTGGTTAATCTCTGGAGAGATTTACAAAACTCACAACATTACACAATCTACAAAAGGTGACAAAGATGGCAAGTGGACTACTGTCTTTGCAGCAGCTGTTCTTTTACTGTGATCATTTTTTATATCCTTTAAGATAAAACAATGCAGCTGCAATTGCAACTATTGTGATTATGATTACCACTGCAATTGATTCATCAAATTGTGGTTTTTCAACTTGAAGATTTTTTCCACCTAGAGAAAATTTTAATTCATTTTCATTCACTGATGACTCTTTACCAAAAATGTATTTTCCTTGAATTCTTTGTCCTTCTTCAGGATCAAAAATCCATCCATGTTGTGTAACCTCTATTGGAATTCTTTCATTACCTATGATTTGCGTCGGGACTATGTTTCCATTAACATCTGAAACGTTGGTATCATCAGATGATAGAATCACTACTTGAATTATGGAATTTAGTGGGTAAAATCCTGTGGAGAAATAACCTGATCTTTTTAATTCGTCTGTTTTTAAAAATTCTAACGGATTGACTTTGTCTATGTTGGATGCCGTCTGTGGATAGCTCGTTGACAGTCTTAATTGAAGCAATGACTTGTTCTCTGTAGGTATTATTGAGAATGACATTTTTGCATTCTCATCTGTTGATAGATTTCTTGCAACATCGTAGAATCCTCCACTCTCTCTGATGATTTTTGGTAGTAGGATTGCTGATATTTTCTCATACATTGAATCCGTATCTTCCATAGGCATGGTGTATACTGCTGAAATAGTTCCTTTGCCTGAAATCACTCCTGATGTCTGCAATGCAGTACTTGTTTCATCATTGGTATGAATGAAAACAGAATGAAGTTCTGCTTTTGTGTCAAACACTTGATTTATCTCATCAATAAATTTCTCTGATTCCCTCAATGTTGAATTTCGAATTTCTAGATAATTTTTATCTGCTGAATTTCTTTTTACATTTATCAAAATACATGATTCGTCATTAACTCCTAGAATGCATTGATTTTGGTTTGTTATGGTTACTGCTGAGATGTTGCCATTCTCTCTGATTCTTTGCTCTAATTCTGCTGGAATTTTGATTTCTTGAATGCTGGTACTTTGCAATGTTATTGACGATGTAACGTTTTGAGATATGCTCTTGTCTATGATTACTTGTGCCATTTCCTGAAAAGTTGCAAGACCTATCTCTTGTGAATACGCATTATTTGCTGAAACTCCGATCAAAATTATTAATGTGAGAAAAATCAAACTCTTCAACATGTTTCCTAACTCTGATGAGGAAATTATTAAATTTACTCTTGATTCATTTGCTAAAATTCTACGAAGAAAAGTTTTTTGTTTTTTTAGAAAAATATCTTATCTGGTAACTAATATTCCCATTTATGCTAATATCTAGATAACATGGCACTAATTCCAATATTTGTAGATCTTTTTCAGCATCCGATAATTCAATTAATTGCAATTTTGAGTGCTTTTGGTATTGGTTTATTTCAAGGAATTGTTCTTGGCAGGGCTATTCTAGTAAGATTTCCACGTCTACAAAATCGTGTAAAAACAGTATCCATTACAATGTTTGTCTTATTTTTGATAAATGCAATTTTAAGTGTCCCACGGTTTGCCTCTCCTGAGAAAATCACTCTCTCAAATCTGTCTGCAAATAGTCCTGGCGAATTAGCATCTGTGCTGTTTTTGATTTTTGGAATGAATACTGGCTTTCTAACCGTACTTGCAATTTCATTCACTGTGATGAGTTTTGTTGTGTTAAAATTTACTAATCTGAATGGAATTACCAGAGCATTTGTTTTCTTTTTCAGTGCACTCTTGCTGGTATTGACTGCAGTCAGTAGATTTACTGATCTTACCCCGAGCACCTTTGAAGTTTTACTGTATTTCCTTTATCAGTTAGGAATCACTATTGGCATTCTTATGGGCACAATTAGGAAGATAAAACCAAAAAAACTGAACCTAAAATAATTTCAAACGTTTAAATCAGATTATCTATGCATTTGATTTGACATCGAATTCAAACCGTTCGGGGAACAAGCCGGCAGTCCATGCGTTGGACTGTCGGCCCCATTTATTCTAAAATTTAATTCAAAGATGAGAGTGCTTTTACTTGCTCTTTGACATAATCAAATCCTTCTTGCCAGAATTTTGGACTGGTGATGTCAAATCCATATTCTGAAAGTAGTTTCTCTGGTTTCTTGGAACCCCCAGCTGCAAGAATGCTGATGTATGCTGGAACAAAGTCTTTGCCTTCTTTTTTGTATCTTTGAAACAATGACAAAGCTAACAAATTACCAAAAGAATACGCATAGCAGTAAAACGGAGTATGGTAAAAATGAGGAATGCTGCTCCACTCTATTGCAAAGTCATCAGACAAACTAACTGAATTTCCAAATTGAACTTTGAGATTTTGCAAATATGTTTTTGATATTTCATCTATGGTGGTGCCCTCTCCAATTTGTTTATGGGCATCAACTTCAAAAATTGTGAAAAATGACTGTCTTAGTATTGTGGCATACAAATCATCGATTTTTTCTGAAAGCATTGCCTTTTTCTCATCGTCTGAAATTTTGTTTGAGAGATTATCATATAGAAGTAATTCTGAAAATGTTGATGCAGTCTCAGCCAACGGTAGCGGGGCATCTTGAACCAGAATTGATCTATCCTGCGCTGCTTGACTGTGCACTGCATGACCTAACTCGTGAGCCAAAGTAAACACATCCCTTGACTTGCCTGTAAAATTTACCAGCACATAGGGTGTGATTTTAGGAGTCAAGGTGCTGCAAAAAGCCCCGTCTCTTTTTCCTTGTCTGATGTCTGAATCAATGTGTTTTTCATTGAATACTTTGCGTGCATATTCTTCTAGTGTGCTGCTGAATTTGCCTAGGGATTCAAAAACCAGTTTCACTGATTTATCGTACGAATAGTTTTTTTCTTTGATGTTTGCTGCTGCTGGAGCGTACAAATCATACCTTTGCAGTTTTTTCATATTTAGCATCTTTGCTTTTTGGACGAAAAATTTTTGAAAAACCGGTGAATTCTTTTTGCAAACTGAGAGTAGGGAATCTGTGGTTTTATCATCTACATCATTTCCAATATTTCTCATTGATATTGGGGATTCATATCCTCTGATCTCCATTCCTTCATCTTTCCAATTAAGAACAATATTTTGATAAATTTCTCCAACCACTCCTTTGTTTTCATGATATTTTGAAAGAATTGTTTTGTATGCTGTCTCTCTGATTTTTGGATTTGTGCTTCTTACATAATTTGTAAGTTCTTCTCTTGTCATTGCTTTTGTTTTACTTCCAATTTTCATTTTGTATTCAAAAGAATTCGTAATTTTATCATACAGTTTTACAAGTGCAGATATTCCTGTCACATCTAGCGTGTTTATGATGCGTTCTTCAGGTTCGCTTAATGCGTATTTTGCAAATAATCTTTTGTGTGAAAGATACTCTGTAATTTCTCCTGCATCCTTCATGAGTCTTTTAGCATTTTTTTCATCAACTTTTATTTTCCACCATAAATCAAAAAACAAAATTTTGTTTGAAATTTCAGAGCCAAGTTTTGACATCTTTGTCATCAGTGACGTTGCTTCATCTGATTGAGTATCTGAAGAATATGCCAGTGATGCGTATCCTCCAATCTTGCTCATGTTTTCTGAAATCTCTTCGACTTGATGGAGAATATTCATAAATTCTTTAGATGACATTTTAGGATCTAACTTTGATTTTATTTTTTCAAATTTTATTGCCTGTTTTTCTAACTCTTGGATTTGTTTTTGAAAAGCAGGACTTTTTGGATTTTTTACTAATTCTGTTAGATCCCATTTGCCTAACTGATACGATGACATCCTAGTCTGTGCTTTTTTGTAACTATTAAAAAATGCATGCGGTGATGTCCAATTTTCCCAATAGTTTACCTGAGAGAAAATTCTCTTTAAAATGAAATTTTAGGCCTTTTTTTGTCAGATCTCCTGTCTTTTTAGGCTCAAAAATATGCCAAAAATCTGCAAATAAATCGGTTATTATAGGAAATCAATCATACAATATTGGAATAGTGTTGGTTTTGGAAATTGTTAATGCAGATTCGATTTGTGGTCGTTGTGGAAAGAATTCCATGTTGGCTGATAATGTCACTGGTGAGCGATTCTGTGGAAAATGTGGTTTTGTTATTACTGAGACTTTGCAGGATTCTGGTCCTGAATGGAGATCATTTTCAAAAGAAGGTGGTGCAGATCCAACTCGTACTGGCGCTCCTACATCATTAGCAATGCACGATAGAGGCCTTGCAACAATTATCAGCCCTATGAACAAAGACTCTTCTGGAAAACCACTTACATCTACAATGAAGAGTACTATTGAAAGACTGCGAACTTGGGACAGTAGAAGTAAAGTAAATGCCTCATCTGACAAAAATCTCAGACAAGCACTAAGTGAATTATCTACATTAAAAGACAAACTTTCATTATCTGATGCAGTTATTGAAAAAGCATCATACATTTACAGAAAAGCATTGGAGAAGGGTCTTGTAAAAGGTCGCTCTATCTCAGCATTAATTGCAGCATCACTTTATGCTGCATGTAGAGACACTGAAACTCCTAGAACTCTAAAAGACGTTTCAGATGCTGGTAACATTAAGAAAAAAGATATCTCAAGATGCTATAGAATTTTACATCAAGAATTGGAATTAAAAATGCCTGTAGTGGACCCAGTACAATGTGTGGCAAGAATTGCAAGCTCTATTGGAATTACAGAAAAAACAAAACGATTTGCAGTCAAAGTACTCAGAGATGCACAAGCCCATGAAGAGTCTGCAGGAAAAGATCCGATGGGACTGGCAGCGGCAGCACTATACTTGTCTTGTGTGAAAAACGGTGAGGATAAAACTCAACGTGATATTGCAGAGGCTGCAAATGTTACTGAGGTTACAATTAGAAATAGATACAAAGGCCTGAGATTAGACCAAAATATGGATATGATGGGAGGCAAATGAAAAAATGACTCAAACTAAACCTATAATCGCAATTGTCAATGTGGTAGCTTCTGCAACTATTGAACAAAAATTAGACCTTGTTGATATCACTAAAAAATTCCCAGCAGTAGAATATCATCCAGAACAATTCCCAGGTGCAGTATTCAGACTAAAAAGTCCAAAGACTGCAACATTGCTCTTTGGTTCAGGAAAAATGGTATGTACAGGCGCAAAATCTCAGGAATTAGCAGAAACTGCAGTCTTTGAGGTAGTGAAAATCTTGCGAAAAGGAAAAATCAAAATCAAAAATGATCCTATAGTTTCAATTCAGAACATTGTATCTTCAATTAATCTTGGAGGCAAGGTAAACTTGGAGCAAGCTGCAAGAACTCTGCCAAGAAGCATGTATGAACCAGAACAATTCCCTGGACTAATTCATAGAATGCTTGATCCAAAAACTGTCATTCTGATTTTTGCATCAGGTAAGCTGGTGTGTGTTGGAGCCAAACTTGAAAAAGACGTTCATCGCTCTGTCAACCAAATCCATGCATTGCTTGAAGAAAAAGACTTGATGGTTTACGATTAAAATCGTAAAAAATACTTTCTTATCTAAAATCCAAAATTATTCTGACTGATAATACTCTTCATGAATGTAGCACCATTTCCAAATGTTCTCTGGAACTGCTTGCATTACAGGGTGACCTGTTTCCTCAAAATGTTTAGTCGCATGTTTACCAATTGATGAATCACAACAACCAACATGCCCACATGTTAAACACATTCGAAGTGCAACCACTGGAAGATGCTCTATTTCACATTCTTGACAATTTTTTGTATTCTGAGATACTTTGTTTCCTTGAGTGAAATGCTCGCATTCTTTTGGCATGCTAATATTTTTTCAAAGTGTCCTTGTATCTTTTGATTGATTCGATGATTACAACTTTGGCCTCTTTAGCTGACTTCCATCCTATGATCTCTACTTTTTTCCCTTCCAAATCTTTGTAAACTTGGAAAAAGTGAGCAATCTCTGAACGATAGTGATCTTCAAGACTGGTGATGTCCGTAGTGTGCAAATATCTTGGGTCATTTGTTGCAACACAAATAATTTTGTCATCCATCTTTCCATCATCTTTCATTTGCAGTAATCCTATTGGCCTTGCTTCAATCAAAATTCCTGGATATGTGGGATTTGTAACTAGTACCAGTGCATCAAGCGGGTCTCCATCCTCAGACAATGTTTGAGGGATTAATCCGTAATCTCCAGGGTAATGAAATGGGGAAAATAATACTCTGTCTAATTTCATCATGTTATTTTTTTTATCATATTCGTACTTGTTCATGGATCCTTTTGGAATCTCTATTATGGTGTTGATTATTTCAGGGACGTCGTTGCCTGATTCTATGTCGTGCCAAAAATTCTTGCTCATTTTCTAGCTCTTCATTTTGGCATTCAGTATATGAATTCTATGAAAATAATGGCTCTGTTGATTATACTAGATCATTGGTATTTGGAATCACTTTGTAGATTTTTACTGTATAGTCTCCTTCAAAGATATTGACAAATTCACCTGTGTTCAAATCTAGATTTCTTACTCTGAATTTGTATTCGTATGAACCGTCACCTTTTGCATCGACTTGAGCAAAGTGAACTGGATCTTCTCCTTTGTAGAATTGAATGATTATTGGATATCTTTCAGCGACATCTGATGCTCCACCTCTTACGGTTCCCCATGGCAGTTTGTTGTCTTCAGGAACATTCATTGTGGTAACTGTTTTTTCCAAACTGACTTTTTCATTAATTGGAGTTACAGTAACTTGATTTGATTCGGCAGAAATATCTCCTGGTACAGTCATAATTGCAAATACTGCCATAATTGATGCCATTAGCAATATGGTTGATTCTGAACTCATTTCATTCTCATTTTTGTAAAGTCATTTAAAAAATTTGTTACTAATTCGTACTAATTCTGGTCTAGTTATGGCAATTCTTCTTCCAAGTCACAGCATGCCTTGTGAACCCACTGATCTTTAGAGTTCTTTAGAATCTCCTTGCCTGATTTTATCATATCGCCGCATTCAACGCATTTTCCGGTAAACTTGGCTTT
This sequence comes from Candidatus Nitrosopumilus sp. bin_32a, assembly GCF_054095935.1. Classification (NCBI taxonomy): domain Archaea; kingdom Thermoproteati; phylum Nitrososphaerota; class Nitrososphaeria; order Nitrosopumilales; family Nitrosopumilaceae; genus Nitrosopumilus; species Candidatus Nitrosopumilus sp. bin_32a. Next base: position 238,828 of record NZ_JBSWSN010000002.1, read on the forward strand.
CATGATATTGCTCTGATTTTGACCCCTTTAAACCAGAGTTATTATGATATATTGCGAAAACCGCCCAAAAAATACCTAAGATTTTATCAAAAATAATATGTCTATCTACTTTAGAGTCAGTTGTAAAGAGAAATGGTGATTATAGTTGCTTAGTGAAGAAGACCTTATTGCGCGAATTTTAAAAATAAAACCCCTCAAAGAAAATTGCTTCAAATATCTTGAGGAAAGTTCAAACCAATTATTGACTCAAAAAATTCTTTTTGCAATTTCAGAATTAACTGCTGAAGAGATGGGCCCAGTAAAACTGTCTCAAATTGCTCTAAAGACAACAGGTGAGAATGACAAATTAAAACAAGATTTGGTTCGCTTGACAATTGAAAAGTCTCTTCTAAAATGTGGACTGGTTGAGAAACTCAAATACGCATCAAATGATGTTCGATACATTTTGACTGCATACAGATTCCAAAAAATCAAGGAGATTGATAGTTTCAGGGGTGAGAGTTCTCAGCCAATTGGCGATGTGTTTGAACTGCCAAAAAACACCTGGCCTCTGTCTGATGAATTCTATCTTTTATTGGCAAAAAAATACGGATACGAGCAATCTCTGAACAAGCTCCATTCTGATTATGATGCTGATGTAATTCCCCGTGGAAAATACGAAACACTAAACAGCGATTACAAAAAATCCCTTGATCAAATTAATGAAAAACTAGATTCAAAGTATTCTGGATTGGAAACATTGGTGGCATCTTAACCATGAAGTTTTTGATGATCTTTGGTTTGGTTTTGGCTAGTTTTGTTTTTGCTAGTGGGTATGATTATTTGGCATATGGGCAGTTCTCAAATACAAATACACTAAAGGTGAGTTTCGAAAATAACCTCCTTCCATCATATGAGGTTCCATTAGTTTCTGGACAAACCTTTACACTATCCCAAAATCATTCATGGGTTCAAGATGAAACTAGTAGGTATAATCTAGTATCCTACACTTTGGATGGTGAGACTGTGAAACTATCTAGAACAGCTCGTGGTGATTTTACATTATCTGTTCCAACTGATTCATCACACAGTATCGTATTTTCAGCAGTTCCTCAATACGCTCTAAGTGTAGAGGGAACAAATGATTTTTCCTTCCTTCCCTCTTCTCCTACAAATGATAACTGGTTTGATTCCGGAACTGAAGTATCTGTAAATGTGCAGAAAACTACTGAGATTGAGCCAAACAAGGTTCGACAAGAGATTACTGGCTGGTCTTTGGATAAGGCCGAATTTTGGGAAATTGAAGGTGATGACTCTACATCATTTACTACTCCTCCAATTCTGCTGAATGAGTATCATCAGGTTGATTTTTTCACTACATACCAGTACAAACTCAATGTTATTTCTGACTATGGAGAAACTCGTGGAAGTGGCTGGTATGAGCAGGGAGTATCTGTGCCAATAGAAATTGATGCTGGCAGTGATGGATTAGTTTTAAACTCTGTATCTGGCTGGGAAGGTGCTGATGTGACATATGATGGAAATGTTGCTCAAGTATTCGTTGATGGTCCTGTGACGGTTTCTGCCAAAGTTGATAAAAATTACTCTCTTCTAATTGGAGTGATTGTAATTCCAATATTGATTATTGGTGTGGTTGGTTTTAGAAAATTCAAGAGCAGGGTTCCTGTAGTTGAGGAGAAACCTATTGAGCGAATCGTAGAAAAAGTTATAGAGCGAGTAGGGGAATCTGAGAAAAAATATGAAGATGGATATGACAAGAAACTCTCAGATTATTTATCTGAACAAATTAAATTAAAATTAGATGAGATGCATTCATCTAGAATTGTATCTGATTCAAAATATTTGAAAATTACAGAAGATTGAGAGTTTATCAGGCCAATATGTGATAAAATTCCTGGTAAATTATTGAAAATTTAATTAAAATACTAAGGATTTACCGAAACTGTTACAGTATCTGTGTGTGTTTCACCATCATTATCTGTTACAGTTAATCTGAAATCAAATGTCTTGTTCTTTTGACCATTAGATGTAGAAGTTACTGTTGCAGACTCTGAATTTTCATTAGTAAGGGTTAAAGCTGGATTTCCACTAATTGCTTCCCAAAGATATGTGCTTATTGTTCCATCTGAATCTGATGAACCTGAACCATTCAGAGTGCCACTAGGTCCGTTTACATTAATTGAGACATCTAATCCTGCGTTTGCAGTAGGTGGTGTATTTATTGTAAATGTGGTGGTCGTTGAGGTGTCCGAATTTGTACCATCTGTAATACTAAATGTTGCAGTATCATCAGCTGCATCAGCATTTAATGTTATGATCATCCAAAACTCTACAGTACCTGGTCCTGTAATTTCACAAGTTGAGACGCTTGATGTTCTAGCTATTGTAGATGATATGGATTCCGTCCAATCAGTAGTAGTTGAACATCCAGAATTTAAAATATCGCCCGATACAATAGATCCCAATACATCATTAGATGCGACAGATGATTCAAAATCTAACTGAGTAGGACTTCCTGCAGTATCACCTGTATTGTCAACTTCAATTTCAAATTGATATGTTGCTCCTGGCCGAAGAATTCCACCACAACTTGAATCTGATTTTAGATCTACATTCTCACAAATTGCAGTACCGTCTCCTAACGTTGTAGTTGATGATTCATAGACATCCAAAAAGTCAACAACATATGTAGTTCCACTGCTAGCAGATGCCATCGTAACTGTTCTGACACCATTAGGTAAGCTTCCTTGCCCGCTGAAGCTTACTGTAATGACATAATTCCCTTCCTTTGTTGGAGTAAATGCAAATGGTTGTGATTCTGAACCACTTCCTATTGTTACATCATCAGGATCCTTTACAAGAATTGTTATGGAACTTGTCTTATCTTGTCCACCATTGTTTTTAGCTGTGAAGTCTTTTACTGTATATTCTAGATTCACAGTACCTGATGTATTTGTAGAATCATTATCCGTAACTCCTGCTTGGGCATTATTTCCATTCCCATTACCGTTGTTACCATTGTTACCATTGTTACCATTGTTACCATTGTTACCATTGTTACCATTGTTACCATTACCATTGTTACCATTACCATTGTTTGATTTAGCTTTATTCTTTCCTGGAGCGTCTGCACTCTTTCCTGGTGATTCGCCTAACTGACCTTTGCCATTACCGTTACCTTTCTTAGTTCCGTCAAAGTTCTTCTCAAAACTCTTTTCTATTTTAGCTTCAAAACTATTCTCATAATAATCGTCAGGACTTGATTCAAAATTTGATTCAAAATTAGCATCAAATTTCTTTGCTAATCCTGGTGGAAGATTTCCAAACCCGTTCTCTGATGGATTATTTTCAAAAGATTCAACAATGCTGCCATCTACATTGCTCTCAAACATTTTCTTTGCTAATCCTGGAGGAACTTTGCCTGTTCCTAATCCGTTACCCTGACCATTTGCTTTTCCAGTATCTGATGCACTATCAAATCCTGGTGGCAATCCAGTCTCTTCATTATCTTTTTCCTTGTTCTGTCCTGGTGCTTCACCGCTCTTTCCTGGTGATTCATCCCCACTGTCAGCCTTGTTCTGTCCTGGTGCTTCACCGCTCTTTCCTGGTGATTCATCCCCACTGTCAGCCTTGTTCTGTCCTGGTGCATCCTCACTGTTTCCAGAATTTTCTTTATCTTTTACTTCCTTTGCAAACTCACTGTTATCATCTGTTTTATCTAAAATTTCATTGATATCTCCACTCTCTAAAACTGCCAATGTGCTTTCCAACTCATTAATTGCTTTTTTAGTTAAACCTAGATTGTCTTTTTCTAGCATTTCATTGATGTTGCTTATACTATTATCTACAAATTGCTGAATTCTTTCATCTTCGTTATCCTTTACTGCTTCGTTGATTTGATCATATAGATCATCTTTGATCTCCTTTGCAACTGCTAGTTTTGCTTGTGCATTTGGAATATCTCCGCTTAGCAAAACCTCTTTTGCCAAATTTACTGATTCGTTTGCTTTTTCTAAATTAACTGGTAAATTGCTTGATTCAATTAAATTCTGTAATCCTTCTATCTCGCTATCAATCTCTGTAATTTGCTCTTGAATCTCAAATGTGTTAGCAGCTGTAATTTGATTCAATATTCCTGGTGGAACGCCTACTCCTAATCCCTGACCTTGTGTAATTCCAGTATCTGATGCGCTTCCAATTCCTGCTCCCAATCCTGGAGGCAATTGAGTTGATGCCTGTTCTTCTAATGCTCCAATCTCTTCTGCTGATTTTTCAAACAATGCCATTGCAATCAATGCACTGTTTTTGGCATCTACTACATCATCTTCGTTTAATGCGGCAATTGCAGCATCATACTGTATTTTTGCTTCAGTATAATATGGATCATTTTCAGGGTTGATTCCCGCATCTTCTAGTGAATCTAAAATATTTTGATGAGTAATATCTAGAACCATTATGATTGGTGATTCTGCTAATTCAGTTGATTGTGCAAAAGCTGAAGGCACACTAACCGATAATACGAATAGTGCAATTAGGCCGAAGAGACCAATTTTCAATACTGATCTATAGTTACAATTGGTTATAACGACCAAGCTCGACTTCTGCAGGCGTCTGGTTCGCATAAACCTCATAACATAATAACATATTACAAATGGCAAAACAAAGTACATTCCAATATTCATTAGGATCACACTGATACCTAATCCTAAAATTTCACCGTCTGTTTCTGCATATTCCATTACAAAAAGTGATGATAACAATGGGGTAATTCCAATTTTTACAATTTCTTTAAGGATTGGATTCTCTCTTTCCAGATCTGCCACATGTGGTGAGAATGAATAGTAAAATGAATTGAATCCGGTCATAAATGATACTCCCGATACAGTATTCATCAGTTGATTGTCTCGAATTTCTCTTAGCAACTGAACTTGTGGTGCCATTTCAGAGCCATATGTTGCAGTTGCAATGAGACAACCGCCTCCTTCCTCTGTTTTCTCTGTCGTATCTAGAATTTTGACTAGACCCTTCTCATGAGGATCTATTCTAATCCATGAATGTGTTGAATTTTTGTGAAATTGTGTAAAATCTACTTTTTCACCATTGAGTAACGCGTCATTTGGATTGGTCATTACCTTTGTGGGAATAATTGTCAAAACAATTGCCCTGTCTTTTATGATAAATTGAATCTCGTCTGAATTTGCAGAGAATCCTTCAATCTTTGCTGCAGTGATTGTCTCTACTTTATACTCTGAATCCCCGACAGGAACAAAAAATTCCTTTGATGTGACTGGCCTGATGGTAAAACTCAGAGTAATGTCTCCTGGAGGTAACACGTACTCCTCATCAGTGATTTCTATTGGGATTGTATTTAGCGATACTAGTTTTGAGAGTGGTGGAAGATTGACCCTGGATTCCAGTTCGCTGTTATATTTGAGTTTGAAGACTCCTGATTCATAGGATAGGATATCTGCATTATATTTTAAATTCACAGAGGATGCCCCGAGAGTTGCAATTTTTAGCAGTTCCTGATTCTGAGATGTTCCTAGGAGAATGTTTTGCTCATCAATTGCTAACAGATTTGAAATGTTGTCCGAAATTACCTTGACATCTATTGTGGAGACAAATGTCTCTGGAAACAAAGACTGGGAAATCTTGGCTTTTCCTTCAGATGTAACTGTGATGAATATCTGCTCATTTCCTATTTGGGCTAGACCTACTGTAATTCCTATTGATACAAGCAGAATGACAATGATCTGTAGTTTCATTATACTACCTTCTTGGTGATGGTGGTCCGCCCTTTCCTGAAATATCTATCCATTCACCTTTTACGAATTTTTGTAGTGTGTTTGTCATGCTGTTGTAAAATAATTCTCCTTCAGTACCGTTAGTTGCTGGCGTGCTGAAATATGGTTCATCTCCCTCATACTCAAATCTACTCGTACTAGTAAATTCGATTATTTTTTCTATCTGTGTAACTTCCTCTTCTGTGTATTCTATTTCTAAGGTCAGTGATACACATTCAAATTTTGTAACTTCTCTGATTTCAACTGTTCCTGTATTTTCTACAAACCATATTTTTCCTAACGAGTCTACACCGTGAACAAAATACTCTGTAACATCACAATTAGAATATTTTAATGTCTCAATTATCTCTCCATCTCCAGAAAAAATATCTATATTCACATTCATTCCCTTGTTTTTAAGCAATGTTGTTTTTGCATCAAGAGATTTTTTTACCAATGAGTAAAATGGCTTTTTGTCCTTGCTTGGAACTGATTCTAGTAAGAAATTTCCCTCTCCATCTACAAATCCAATTCTTGAAAATGAATCAAATGGATACTCGATGTTTGTTCCTGTCGGGTTTATTCTGACGAGTATTGTCTTTGCTACGTTATCATTTGATAGTGTTTCTCCTGCATATGCCTGAATAATATCCAAATTGGAGTAAACTGTAGATAATGTTAGCAATATTGCTACTGACGCAATCGTAATGACGGCTATTTGCCTATTTTTCAATATGGGATTTACTTGTTTTTGCTTTATAAGCAATAGTATGTAATCCCACTTCTGGTATGCAAAATAGGGGAGGTTCGCATGGTTCGAACCAATTTTTACGCCTAATCGAAAACCTTGGTTATATCCATTGTAACCACTACGATCATTGAAGACCAATGAACACAACGACACAAACTCCAGCATTTGACTCAAATTCTTTATTTTTGGACCCCGGAATGGAGTCACTTTTCAATATGACAAATAAAGTCATGATGAAGATTAAACTCCAATCCAAGGAGATTTACCAATGACCATACAATTTCCAGATGATCCTTCAATTGACCATCTCTTAAAAATGACAAACAATGTGATGATGAAAATCAAACTCAAATCTCAGGAGAATTTCAAATGAATTCTAGTAATCAAATCAATCTGTTTGATAACGAATCAGACACTGCAATGTACAAGCATAAACTCACTCTTGAAAAAATTAAAAACGAACTAATCAATTTTGGCCTGACAAAAAGCCAGGCTAAGGTGTTTATCTATCTCGGCAAGTATGGATCGAAGACTGCTTCTGAGATTGCAAAAGCACTGCAATTGCCTAGAACTGAGACATATCATCTGGTGAATTCCCTCCAAAATATGGGTCTGGTAGTGGCAGAACTGTCACATCCAACAAAATACACTGCAATGGATATGAGAGAAGCAGTAGCTACCTTGGTCAAACAAGAACAAGATAGAATCGACGTTCTTGCAAACAAGGAAGAATCACTCTCTGAGATGTGGAAAGAGATTCCGTTTTTTGCAGTAGAGACAGACGAATCAAAATCTGAAAAAATGCAATTATTGCATGGAACTGGCCCGATCACAAACAAAATCAAGGACATGGTTGGAACCAGTTCTGAAGAGATCAAAATCTATGGAACCGTTTCTGATTTGCTTAGGATGTATCATTCAGATGTATTTGATTGGATTGAAACTTCACCAAGCAATCTCAAAATGGTAGTTTCACCACTAAACAAAACTCCTGAATTTCTATCTGAAATGAATTCTGATTCAATCAGAGCAATGCCATCCAACTCTGAAAACAAGTGCTTCATTGTAAATGACAAAAAAGAGGTTCTTATCTTTATGCGCAATGCAACCCATCCAACCAGACAAGTCTTTGCATGGTGGTCTGATTCGGAAACTCTAGTAGATATGATGAGTTCATTATTTGAGCTGTCCTGGGAAAAAGGAGACGTGCTATATTGAGCACTATTCTGGCTCTTGAGAGCCTGCAAAACGAAGTCTCATTTATTGCCCAGCATTCCATTGATGAAGGCAGAGAACATCTCGATGATCTTGAGGTTGAACATTTGATTAAAATGACATCTGATGTGGTATCAAAAATTAAAAATCAAGCAAGGGGGTTATCCTACTGAACTTTCTAAGACAATTCTACTTACTTCTAACTGGACAGGTAGAGCAACTATCTGATGAGATATCTTGGTAAGTGCTATGAGGAAATTCTACTTACTTCTAACTGGACAGGTAGAACAACTATCAAAGGAGATTGACGATGAATCTTTGCGAGGATAGACACGAACCAACACTCAAAGTAACCTACAAACCTGCTCCAGGCCATGATTACTGTCCTGTTTGGCTTGTATGTGGACAATGCTTTGAAAAAAGACATTTTGGTTCTGATGAATTTATTAAATCTGTTGAACCATTATCTGAAATTTCAGCATGATTTCAAATTTAAAATCAAGTAATCGAAATTCCATATTGTTTCATCTGGATATTTTGGATGAGAAATCTGAAATTGATAATGATCTTTCAGAGTATTCTTGTTAGAATCTCAAAGTATTCACTAAATTCATGAGGTTCGATACCATCGATACTTAATTCATGCCTAATCGAAATCCTTTGTTATATTCATTGTAACTAATAGTATAATGAAGAAAGATGAATACAACACAACAAACCATAATGTTTGATTGCAATTCAGACCTTGTTTTAGATTCTGAAATGGCAAATCTCTTACAGATGACAAATAAAGTCCTGTTGAAAATTAAACATCAAACAAAGGGGTATTGCATTTGACCTTACAATTTGTTCAAGACCCTCAAATGGAGGAACTACTTAAAATGACAAGCGATGTCATCATGAAGATTAAACAGCAAACAAGGGGTATGTCCACTTGAACGCCTGCAAAGTTTGCGTAAAGCCATTCTATGTGGGTCATAAGGGTTGTTGCTCAGTTGAGTGTCATTTGAAAATGCTTCAATTTAGACTGGATGAGTGTTTCAGAAATGATACTAGCCATACACAACTTTTAGCTGCTCTGGTCTGATGATCTAATTTTTAGATTCTGAGATAAAATCAAGCAGTCTCTTTTTTTCAACATCGTATTTGTTGTAATTTTTAACATAATCTTTGATTGCAATTGCAATCAAATTCATATCTAAATTTTCTTTGTTTTTTAGAATTGTCTGTAATAGAACTTCTTTTGATGTTTCAACTTCAAACCTTATTTGGGAAACGTTCACAGGCTTTGTTTGTTTTCTAGATTTTAATAATTACTATCGTTTTACACTGCTGGGTTTTTGGTAATTTTGGACATTTTTGCCCATAATTTAGTCTGATTTTTGATCTCATTCTTCAATTGGTTTTTAATGACATATGGTATATTGGAAATAATATGGATTCCAAAGATGTTGTAGATGAAGTAAACGCCTTGTTGAAACTCGGTGTTGGTGATTCGTACAGATTGGAGCATATCAAACAAACATTCATTCAAAACAAAACAATCTGGATTACTGATGAGAATTATCTAAAACGAATGCGAGAAAAATATCTGATTCAGCATACTTCTGACGTACAAACCGATGATATTGTTTTTGAAAATGAACCTGAAAACAAAGAAACTATCCACTGTTGGAAATGTGGAAAAAAAGGTCCATTGGGTGCTAATTTTTGCATGATTTGCGGCACTTCTATTTTTGAAGTTGGTTCGACTCCAAAATCCGTTATAGCCTCTAAAAGTTTTACAACATCAATCCCACTAAAAATCCCAATAATTATTGGAATTCCTGTTTTAATATTGATAATACTTGGAGCTGGATATTCTCTAGGGTATTTTGACAATGCCCTGGATTCATCATCTGGCACAATTTCTACATCTGTGATTGAAGATGAGGATATTTTCTATGGTGAATTTGATTCAAAATGTGGTCCTGGTACTGTTCTTGATCCTGATACAAATGCATGCCGAGTCGGTATTGTAAAAACATCCGAAACTGATTCAAAATGTGGTCCTGGAACTGTATTTGACTCTGAATCCAATTCATGCATTCTTGGATAAATGAAATGGTGGACCGGATGGGATTTGAACCCACGACCTTTGCGGGAAGTTAATTCCTTACGCAGTGTGAGTGCGTCATCCAAACCAAACTAGACGACCGGTCCAACTAGATTAATCTGAAAGGAGTTTTTTTGTCTTTGCTATCTGATTATGTTACAATTACCTTGGACCTTTATTGCTAATTTTCGAAATATTCTTCATGTCTCTGCAAGAATTTGACGCATTAATTGACCGGATGAAATTGGCCTTTGAATATGCTGATAATTTAGGACAATATGTGGAAGCTGCCAAGGTTTTGTATCAGATGAATGATCAACTCCCTGAGGATCTACAGATTGCTTTTGAAGAGTTGGATAGTCCTGAAGATGCAAAACCCTTTGTCAAACAATACAATAATGAATTAAAATCTGCAATTGTAAATTATAGGCAAAGATTGATGATTTCTTAATTCTATTTCTTGACCCCGAGATTTCTGTTCTTTAATCTCAAGTATGGATTTCTACATTTTCTGCATCGTGTAGCATCAATGTCATTTCTAGCCCCACATTTGAAGCAAATTCTCATTACAAGACGTGCTTGTTGTGCAATTCGTTTCTTTTCTGGGTCTGTAATAGGCATTAATTTTCTCCTTTATCTCTCTCTTTTATTCTAATCGGATTTTTGCATTTTTCCTGCTAATAATACTGGTACTTCTGCAGGTCTTTTTGCTACTGGAATGTTTGCTTTGTTAAACATTGAAACTTTGGATTCTGCTGAACCGTAATTTCCCATTACTATTGCCCCTGCATGACCCATTCTCTTTTCTTTAGGTGCTGCCCTTCCTGCAATGTATGCTACAGTTGGTTTGTTGAACCCACTGTCGATAATTCTTTGAGCCAAAATTTCTTCAGAGTCTCCTCCGATTTCCCCTACTATCACCAAGCCTTCCATATCTGGAATGTCTTTTACCATTTCAAATGCATCAATCAATCTTGTTCCGTTAACTGGATCTCCTCCAATTCCAATTGTAATTGATTGACCAAATCCTGAATTTGTTAATGCATCTGAAATTTCATAGAGTAAAGTTCCGCTTTTTGAAAGTACTGCGATTTTTCCTGCTTTGAATGGCATTGGTGGCATGATTCCTATTTTGATTAATTCTGGAATCATTATTCCTGGAGTATTTGGTCCGATTATGGTTGCTCCTTTTTTGTTTGCCAAATCCAATGCTTCCATCGTGTCTCTGATTGGGACATGCTCTGGAATAGCTACTAGCAATTTGATTCCTGATTCTAATGCCTCTTTAGCAGCTGATAAGAAGAATTTTGCTGGAACAAAAACTATTGAAATTTTTGCATTGGTTGCATCTATTGCCTCTTGCATTGTATTGTAAATTGGAACCTTGTCTTCAAATTTTTGTCCTCCCTTACCTGGAGTGACGCCTGCAACAACATTGGTTCCATATGCAATCATTTGTTTTGCATGCAGTGATCCATATGCGCCAGTAATTCCTTGGACAATCACTCCTTTATTTTCATAATCTGAATCTCCTGGTTTTCCTTTTAGTATGTCAAAGATGTCTGTCATTTTTTTATCCCCATAACTGCTGCATTAATTGCCTCTTCTACGGAATCAAATATGTTGGTTCTAGAACCTTGTAACATTTCTTTTGCTTTTTCTGATTCAGTACCTTTTAGTCTTGAAAATACTGGCAAGTCGATTAGATTATTTTCATATGCTTTAAGAAATGCTTCTGCAACAACTGTAGTTTTTACAATTCCACCGTATAGGTTTACAAGAATTCCTTTCACTCTTGGCAATCTGCTGATTAGAGTTAGAGCTTCATAAACTGATTCTGTTGTTGCACCGCCCCCTACATCTAAGAAACATGCCGGCTTTCCTCCGTTATCTGATAACATATCTAATGTTGACATTACAAGACCTGCACCATTGCCTACAACTGCAATATCTCCGTCAAGCTCTACTAGTGAAAATCCACTTTTTTCAGCTTGTTCTTCAATAGCTGTTTTTTCTTGATATTTTTGTAATTCTGGATGTCTGAAATTGCTATTATCGTCTGTTACAAATTTGCCATCTAGTGCCATGATTGAATCGTCTTGCATGATTGCAAGTGGGTTGATTTCTACAAGTTCTGCTTCTTTTTCAATTGTTAATTTTGATAATTTTCTCAAAGTGTCTGCAAATTGCTCGGCAGTTTTTCCTTCGAGTTCCATTTCTTTTGCAACTTCTTTTGCTAATTCCTCTGAAACATCTCCTAATCCAACTTCTTTGATGATTTGATTTTTTACAGATTCAATTTCTACGCCGCCCTCAGCTGATGCAATAATTGTATAGCATCTCTTTGAACGGTTCAAAAATATTGAAAGATACAATTCTTTTTTAATATCTGCCATTTTTTCAAGTAAAATTGCTCTTGCCTTTTCACCTTTGATTGTCAAATCCATAACTTGTGGGTATTTTAGCTCAAATTCGTCATCGTTTTGACATTTTTGAATGCCTCCTGCCTTTCCTCTTCCTCCGACAGGCACCTGAATTTTAATTACAAATGGATATCCTAATTCTTTTGCATGTTTTCGACCATCCTCAATATTTGTAGATGAAATGCTTTCAAGTAGATTAATTCCATACTCTCGAAATAATTCTTTGGCCTGAAATTCTAGTAACTGCATGCAAAAATCATGCAATTTACGGTCTTTATTAACTATGACTCTATTTCAATTGCTCATCTAGAAAATCAATCATTTCTAAAAATCGATCTTTACTTTTTCGTAATAATTCCTGAGGGTATTCTTCAATTGTAAATACAAATTGTTGATGAAAACTTGGAACTAGAATTCCTCCTGATGTGACCATTTGTTCAATTACGTATCCTTTGGTAAGTGTGCATACAATCTCTTCATAGGATTCTTCCTCTTCTTCAAGTGTTTGTCTATACAATACAATTGGCCTGTTTGTTTTTGCAACAATGTTTGAGCCTCTTTCTAACAGATCTGATAACTGCTGAATTTGCCACGTATCCAGACTAATCTGTTTTACCATATAATCAATATGTGATTTTTATATTTAACCGTGATAAAACAACGCATCTTCACAACTTGTCGTGTATAAAGTCACTTTAATTATGAAATCAAAATAAAGAAAATGATTTGGCACTTAGGCCATATCTAGTGCTCTAGAATGTTTTTTTGTATGTGGTCTTTCACCTGAATACTTTCTTCTCATGTGTCCAGATGGTCTTCCATAGATTAGTTCTAGGAACCAAGACTCATGCTCGATCTCTTCAGCTAGGATATCTTTTGCAATATCATATGTGGCAGGATCTTTTCCTAATGTCATTTGGCATATTTTATTCCAGTTGACAATTGCACCCTGTTCTGCTTTGAGACATTTTTCTAGAATTGCTTTATGATCTGTTGGATTTGCGGGAAGTTGTAAGAATTCACATCCAGACATTTTGATAAATTCTGTTGCATCATTTGGAAGAATCCCACCTAACTGGTAGATTCTCTCAAGACATGATTCAAAATGGCTAAGATCTTCTAATCTTGCATCTTCGATAATTCCTTTCAATCCTTCGCCTTCCATGCCTGTACAATGTGCTCTGAGGTTGGTAAAGTAATAGTATGCAGTAAATTCGACTGCTGCATTTTTGATTAATTCCTTTAACAATTCATCCACATCTAGGCCGTTTTGTTTTAGAACGTTAATTCCAACAACATTTGGGGTTGATTCGGACATTTGTTTATGGGATTTCTAAATGTAATAAAAATATTGCATTAATTTTCAAAACCTATTCTACTGAAATCTTGATTTTTTGGCCATCAATGTCGTCTTCCTTGTATTCTTTACATGATTCTGTAAAGTTGACTTTTTTTACTCTGACCAAAAATGCCAATTCATCAGCTTTCTCTTTCATCATTTCAAGGGATTCTTCATCTAATTCTAAAATTGATGCAACATCTAAAATGTCTGTTGGGGTGTATCCTCTTTCTTTTCTAAGTGTTTGAAGTCTTCTTGCAATGTCTTTTACCAATCCTTTTGCCATCATCTCTTTGTTTCTAGATGTAGAAATAATTACAGTGTAGCTGTCTCTTTTTGCAACTGCAAAATTTTCACTTGCATCAAAGTCTATGATGAAATCTTCCTTATCTAATGAGATCAATTCTCCATCTATGTTGAAATCATATTTTGAATCTTTTTGCAATGATGAAATTATTTTATCTGGATTGGTTTCATTAAATGTGGAAACGAGTTTTCCCATGTGTTGTTTTGCTTTTGGCCCAATTCTTTTTCTTTCTAATTCAACTACGCCTTTAACTGGTAATCCTAATTGTTTTAGTTCTAGGATTTGCTCCAGCCCTGATTCTTTTTCTGTTTCGGTAATTGTAAATTTTTCAACGTTGAGTTGAGATTGTAATAGTTCTGATAATGATTCCAGTTTATTTTTCTGTCCTTTCTTGACACAAATTTGTGCTTCATTTAATGGCCATCTTCTTTTTAGCTTCCCTTTCATTCTTGCAGCTGATGAAATGGATACGATGTCTTTCATTATGTCAAATGACTCTTCAATTTCCTCATTGACTAAATCTTTTTGATACGTTGGCCACTTGTCAAGTAGGATGCTTTGTTTTTCATGAAATATTGATTGGTAAAGATGTTCACTTGTAAATGGACAAAATGGATGAATCAAAATATCTAATGTTTTTAGAACTTCACTTAGAACTGCATATATTGACAATCTTCTGTTTTTCTTCTCTTCATCCTCATCCCATAATTCCCCTCTGGTGATTGGGATGTAAATTTGACTGAGGTTGTTGATTATGAAATCATCTATTGCTTTTGCCCCTTCGTGGAATTTACATGATTCATTTTTCTCAGTTAGAATTTGAATTAATTTTTGGAGTTTTGATAATAGCCAGATGTCAGGTGATGTGAGTAAATTGTTTTGCTTTGCCCATTCTATTGTGTTTGTTTGATCAAAATTATCATATTGACTGTTCTGTTGAAAGTACAGATGAAGATTGAATAGCGTATTGATCACCTGATATGGTCTTGACATTAATTCATCTGTACTGAAACTCAGTGGCTCTATTGGACTTGCTTTCCACATGAAATAGAATCTAATCAGGTCGACTGGATATTTTTGAAGCAATTCTGCCCCTTCTAGGACGTTGCCTTTACTTTTACTCATTTTGCCTCCGTTTTCATCTAGCACGTGTCCTTGAAACAAAAATGCTTTGTAAGGTGGGGTTGCAGCATTGTTTAAAATTACATTTTCAATAAGTAATGTGTATGCCCAGCCTCTAGTTTGATCAATGCCTTCTGTGAAAAAGGGTGCGGGAATTTCATTGGCATATTCTTCATCAGTTAATGATGAATATGGTGCAGAACCACTGTTGTGCCAAGTATCTAAAACGTATTCTTCTCTTTTTGTATTGACGCCGTTGCACTTTTTACATTTTATTGCAATGTTATCAATCCATGGTCTGTGTAATTCAAAGTTTGGACCGTCAGGCAACTTGTCTGCTGAATCCACAATGTCTTTTCTTGTAAAGAACCAATTTTTTTCACCACAATCTTCACAATTCCAAACTGGTAGAGGGCAGCCCCAAATTCTTTCCCTGGAAATACACCACGGGTGTCTCTCTTTGATAATTCCAAGAAATCTGTTTTTTGGTTGTTCAAAAAAGTATTCTACACTTTGTGCTGCATCGATTGCCTTGCTGTCTAATCTGTCTAATTTGTAAAACCATCCTCTCCTTGCAAGCCAGACGATTGGATGGTGTGATCTCCAACATAATGGGTACTTGTGTTTGATTTTACCAATTTTTACTAGGGCATTGCACTCTTTTAGATCCTCGACTATTGGTCTGTCTGCATCTCTGACAAACATCCCTTGATATTTTCCAGCTTTTTCAGTAAATTTTACCTCGTCATCAATTGGGCTGAAAATTTTGACTTTACGTTTATTTGCAATTTTGATATCTTCCTCACCATTTGCAGGTGATAGATGGACCAGACCGCTTCCTGTGCTAGCATCCACAAATGTCTCTGATACTGCAACATGATAGTTATCTAGTTTTGAAATTTCTTTTAGTTCTGGAATTAAATGTAGTAATGGGTGGATGTATTTTTTCCCTTCAAATTCTGAGCCTTTTGCAGTTTTCTCAATTTTATAGTCTTCAATTTTAACATCTACCATGAACTCCTCTAGTCTTGTTTTTCCAATGATCCAAGTCTCATTTTCCACTTTGACATATGCATAGTCTTCTTCAGGATGTAATCCTACCATTGCATCAGTAACTAGTGTAAATGGCATTGTAGTCCAAACTATCAGGAATGCATCTTCATCTACTAGTTTGACTTTATAGTATAGTGACGGGTCTTTGACTTCTTCGTATCCTTGATTCACTTCTGCATGACTAAGTGACGTTTGACAACTTGGGCAATATGCAATTACGGTAAAGTCTTCTTCCAAAATTTTATTTTCATATGCTTTTTTTAGCACTTGCCATTCTCTTTCAATAAATTCATCTCTAAAAGTCCAATATGCTTTTTTATGATTAAATGACATTCCAAGCATCTCATCTACTTCAACCCATGTTTTGTTGAATTTCTCTACAACTTTTTTGCATTCTGAAACAATTCTTTCAACCCCGAACTCTTTGATGGCTTCACTTTTTCCTCCTGTGACTCCTAATTCTTTTTCAACTTGTAATTCCACTGGAAGCCCTTGCGTGTCCCATCCTCCATTAAATTCAATTTTTTTTCCTTGTAATGTGTTGAATCTATACCACAAATCTTTGATTACTCTGCCTCTTAGATGACCTGCATGTGGAATTCCATTCATTGTTGGTGGGCCTTCGATGAATCGAATTTTTTCACGTTCATCTGATGCAAAAATTTGTTTTTCCAAGTCAATAGATTTGATGTATTCTTTGACTTGATCTTCGATTGCTTTGGCATCAAATTTTGTGGAAAGTTCCATCTGAATTTTGGTATGTTTGTGGCATTATAAAGCTAAATTGATTTGTTGAGACTTGGATTATATAATTGGGAAAAAGATAATTTTTGTTGGTAAATGTCTTAGTGATTGGTTCTGGTGGACGAGAACACGCTTTATCTTGGAAATTATCTCAAAGCAGTAAAGTTGAAACCGTTTTTACTGCTCCTGGAAATGGTGGCACGCAAAACAATGTTCCAATAAATGCAAATGACTTAGATGGGTTGGCTGATTTTGCTCAAAAAAATAATTGTTTTACTGTGGTTGGACCTGAAGATCCACTAGCTGCAGGAATTGTCGATAAATTTAACAAACTAAACCTCAAAATTTTTGGACCCACTCAGCAAGCTGCTCAGCTTGAATCAAGTAAGATTTGGGCAAAAGATTTCATGAAACGAAATGAAATTCCTACTGCTCGTTTTGAGATATTTGATGATGCTCAAAAAGCTCAGGAATATGTGAGATCTCTTGATTACAATGTGGTTGTAAAAGCAGACGGTCTTGCTGCCGGAAAAGGAGTGATTGTTTGTAATAGTAATGAGGATGCAATTTCTGCGATTCAGACAATTTTGGTAAAGAAGACTTTTGGTGATGCAGGAAATAGAATAATTATTGAGGAGAGAATTGATGGGATTGAGGCATCGTACATTGCCCTTTCAGATGGGGATGTGGCTATCCCTATGGCTTCCAGTCAGGATCACAAGAGGATTTTCGATAACGATGAGGGTCCTAATACTGGAGGGATGGGTGCTTATTCTCCAACGCCTGTTATTGATGATAATCTATCGAAAATAATTCAAGAAGAAGTCATTGAGAAAACCATTCATGCAATGAAAAAAGAAGGAATTTTGTTCAAGGGATTTTTGTATGCGGGAATTATGATCAAGGATGGTAGGCCCTTTGTTCTAGAATATAATGTACGAATGGGTGATCCTGAGTGCCAACCCATCACCATGAGGATGGATTTTGACTTGTATGATTATTTTGTAGCAAGTGTTGATGGAACCTTGTCTTCTTTGCCTCCAGCTGTTTGGAAACCACAATCTGCAGTTTGTGTTGTGTTAGCATCAAAGGGATATCCTGAAGATTATTCAAAAGATGATGAAATATCTGGATTTGATTCTATTACTAATGGGGCAGTTGTTTTTCATGCTGGCACAAAAAAATCTGGAGACAAGATTCTTTCAAATGGCGGACGTGTATTGGGTGTAACTGCATTAGGTGATAATTTAGAATCTGCAATAGCAAACGTCTATGCTGCAACTGAAAAAATTATTTGGTCTCAAAAATACAATCGCAAGGACATTGGTCAAAAAGGACTTGCTTATCTTTGAGTTTGTATCATTTTATCTTCAGTGACAATCCAATCAATTAAAACATCGTGTTCTGATTTTGGAATTTTTTTGATTATCTGTTTTTCCAATGTGAGGGAAATTGTTGTAGTTTTATTTTCTGTTAAAAATTTGTCATAGAACCCATATCCGTAACCTAGTCTAACTCCGCTAAGATCTATTCCTACTGTTGGTACTAAAATGACATCTAAATTGTTATCTACTGGGCAATCTTCTTTTGGCTCCATAATGTCAAAACTACCTTGTTCTAGGCTTGAAAAATTGATAATTTTTCTAAATTCCATGGTTTTACCCGTAACTTTGGGCAGGTAAACCTCTTTTCCCTCACTAAGTAATTCTTGGATTATATCTTGCGTGAACATCTCACTTCCAATTGGATAGTATGCTCCAATTTTCTGAGCGTTTTTGAATGCATGGATTTTTTTTAATCTTTTCTGAATATTCTGACTTGCAATTTTTAACAAATCGTGAGATGTGTTATCTCTTGTTTCCAAAAGACGATTTCGCAATGATTCTTTTTCGGGATTGTTATCCAATTTGACTACTCAATGATGCTGCCGTGATTGTATTTTTTAATAGCATTGCAACTGTCATTGGTCCAACCCCTCCTGGAACTGGTGTTGCAAACGATGCTTTCTGAATTATCTTGTCATAATCGGAATCTCCTACTAATTTTTCTTGAAATCTTGATATTGCAACGTCAATTACAATTGCTCCTTCTTTGATCATATCTGGTGTTAATGTGAATTTGTTTCTATCGCCAACTGCAGTGATGATGATATCTGCTGCTTGACATAATTCAGTTAAATTTTTAGTTTTAGAGTGGCATGTCAATACGGTGGCATTTTTTTCCAATAACAAATGATATAGTGGCTTTCCTACTAGATTACTCCTGTTAATCAATACGATGTTTTTTCCTTCCAAATCAATTTTATGATAGTCAAACATCTCCATTACTCCTGATGGGGTACATGCAACCAATGCAGCTTTTTTCATCGCAAGCAATCCTGCATTATGAGGTGTTAAACCGTCTACATCTTTTAGTGGCGATATCCTTGAGGTTGTTGTAAATTCGTCTAATTGTTTTGGTAATGGAAGCTGAACCAAAATACCGTGAACTGATTTATCTGCATTTAGATCATCAATAATTTTACTTAATTCTGATTGGGTTGTATTTACATCGAGTTTGTAATCCTTTGTTGCAATTCCAACTTCTTCACATGCTTTGTGTTTGTTTTTTACATATGTGGCAGAAGCTGGGTTATCTCCAATCAAGACTGTGGCTAGACAAGGTGAAATCCCTTGATTTTTTAGTTCCTCTGCTGCTTTCTTGACTCTGTCTTTGACTGATTGGGCAATAACTTTACCGTCAATTCTAACTCCTGCCATGAACTGTTTTTTGATTTATTGATATTTAATCCTTGGAATTCAAAGTATGAAAATCACGGAAAAGAAATTAAGTGGTTGTTTTTCTAGTCATATCATGTTTGTAATGATTGCAGATATTCAATTGAAAGATGGTGCTGAAGAAGATTTCAAAAGTTGGTTTGCTGAATCAAACAAAGTTTTATGTAATTTCCCTGGATTTATCTCAAGAAAATTCTTAAAATCGTCTGATGGCAGTTATAGAATTCTTGTGGAACATGAAAGTAAGGAGACTTTTGTCAAAATGCACCAAAGTCCTGAACATGAAAAAATTCATCCTACTGGACATTCTTTCATGAGTGCTGATCCTCAAAGAAAAACATACACAGTAGCTGCTGAGTGATATTGAAACTAGAATATGATTTAGACACATATCTCGAAAAAATAAAAAATAATGATTCGTATTTTCATACTTTCATCAACAAGGATAGTTTAGCTGCTGGCATTCTAGTCCTTAATCCTGGAGAAGAAGACACACAAACACCTCATGATAGTGACGAGGTATATTATGTCATTTCAGGTGATGGATTTTTAAAAATTAAAGACAAGGATTACAAAGTATCTAAAGATAAATTATTTTTTGTTGCAAAAGATGTAGAGCATTTTTTCCATGGAAACAAGAAGGAACTAAAAGTTTTGTATTTTTTTGGCGGTCCTGACTCTTAACTGATGACTGTTCTTCTACCCGAAACTCTGATTTTTTTTCTAGCAAAAAGATTAACTGCTTCTGGATAAATTCTGTGCTCCTCTTTTAGAATTCTTTTTGATAATGACTCTTCTGTGTCTTTTTCATCTATTTTGACTACTGCTTGGATGATTACTGGACCTGTGTCCATTCCGGAATCTACAAAATGAACTGAGCATCCTGATACTTTGGCTCCGTATTCTAGTGCCTGTTTTTGAGAATTTAACCCTGGAAATGCTGGAAGTAAAGCTGGATGAATGTTGATTATTCTATTTTTATATTTTTTTACAAATTCTGGACTTATAATTCTCATGAATCCTGCAAGACATACAAGACCATTCTTTGGTGTAACTCCATGTTTTGTTAGAATTTTAATGATTTCTTTATCGTATTCTGCTCTGGTTCCTTTGAATCCTTTACTTTCAACTATTTCAATCACAACTCCTAGTTTTTTAGCAATCTCTAGACCTTTGGCATCATGTTTGTTGGAAATTACTATTGCAGGATTAATTGGAATTTTTTTTTTCTTAATTGCCTTTAGGATGGATTCCATGTTGCTCCCGCGTCCTGATATTAGAATTCCTAGATTTAGCAACTAGTCAATAGTTGATCAAACCTGCAATTTATATCAAATCCAACTAATTTGATCTTCATTGCCTAGTAAAGTCAGGATGTCAAAAAATGGAATCCTGTGTGATGTTGGGGGCAAACGAGTTTACTTGGATCCGAAAAACAGTGATGCTAATGGGATCAATTTTGTATCTCATGCACATTCTGATCACCTTCCATCAAAAAATGGGGGGACTATTTTGTCCTCTATTGAGACTAGTGAAATAGCTAATCTTCGAGGATTTAAGATGGAAAATCATGTTGAATCGATTGATAATTTCTCTTTAATTGACAGTGGCCATATTTTGGGTGCAAAGGGTTTGCTTTTTGATGATATTTTCTACACTGGTGATGTCTGTACAAGAGATCGTGGATTTCTCAAAGGCGCTAAAATTCCAAAATGTAAAACCCTAATCACAGAATGCACCTTTGGTCTGCCTGAATTTGTTTTCCCAAAACTTGAGAATATCTTAAAACAAGTAAATGAATTGATTTCTGAACTTTATGGGAAAGGCGTTCCGGTAATTTTGATGGGATATCAATTAGGTAAAGCCCAAACAATTACACAATTCTTCGGTCACTGGGGTCCGTTATACCTTCATGATTCTGTAAAAGATATGAATACACTACATCGAAAATTTGGCGTGTCTCTAAATGATGGAATTGGCCATACAGAGGCTGAAAAAAATGGCTTGCTTGAAAAAAAGCCTTGGGTCATGGTTGCTCCGATGATGTCCAGCAAAAATAAATTCGTTCAAGATATGAAATTAAAATATGGTGCTGTAACGATTGGATTTTCTGGTTGGGCACAATCAATGAAATATTCTTTTGGGAGACGAACTGATTATTCATTTCCAATGAGTGATCATTGTGATTATAATGAATTAATCGAATTGGTTGTACAATCTGAAGCTGAGCATGTGTACACGATACATGGATTTGTAGGCGAATTTGCTGAGGATTTGAGGAAAAGAGGAATTACTGCACAACCGCTACTGGAAAATTCATTGGATGATTTTACTTAGTAAATTCGTTACATTCACAATTATCTACTAGACATGTTTCTAAATTCCTAATGTGGTCATGAGAGAAGTGTTTACATTTTTCATTTTTACAAATTCTTCGCTGAGATTCTTTTTGTACCACCGTTTGGGCAATCTCATTTGCTTTGTCTTTTGAAAATCCCTTTTTATCGATATAGAAATGAACTACTCTATTGTACAGCATTTCTGGGTTGAATTGTTTTTCTAACAATACTGTCTCTTCCTATTTCCTCTTCTAAAACTTGATCCCTTATGACAGTCACATTTACAAGATATGTCGTTACAAAACCCATGATTGTTCTTTATCATGTTCTAATTGGGCAATTATGATATTTGAAGGACTCTTCTTTTTGAGTAACCGTTTGTTTAATTAAAACTAAAAAAGTTGATATTTTTACATCTAATTAAAAATTATTTCAAAATTACGCCTATATCCATTAGATTTGTGTGTGTTGGATTTGTTTTGATGTTTCCTTTTTGTTTTTGAAAGAATCGTCCGGAATCATTATTTTTGAGAAATTCTTTCATTATGCCTAAATCTATTTTTACATTCTCGGTGATTGCTCCTGCAAAAACTGAATTGCCATCTACTCCATCGGTTCCTGCAGATGCCATTATCATCTTTTTCATTTTCTGTGTATTTTTTAATAATCTCAAAATTAATTCTTGATTTCTTCCCCCCATTCCTTTTCCCAGAACTTTAACTGTTGTCTCTCCACCAAAAACTATGCATGTATTTTTATTTTCTGAAATTTCTTCAAGCATTGTCGTAACTGCTTTTTTAATATCTCCAAATAGATGCAATGTGCTGACAGTATATCCAATTTTTTCTGCTTTTTCTTGCATGGCTTTCAAACAATCATCATTATTTGCAATTACGTAATTTTCAATTTTAGCTTTTTTTGGAGTCTCTGACTTTCTTTCTTTCATCCTATTTTCTAAAAGTGTTAAAACCTCATTGGGCATTTTCCATCCTATTTTATATTTGGCAATAATTTTCAATGCATCCTCATATGTTGTGTCATCCATGTATGTTGTACCTGATGCAATAGATGAAAGATCATCTCCTTGAACATCAGACATTACCAAACTAATTCCATCACATTTCATATTCTCAACTAGTTTTCCACCTTTGATTTTTGATAGATGTTTTCTAATACAATTAAATTCTTGAATAGTAGCTCCTGATTTTAATAACACATTTGTGACATGCACCTTGTCCTCTAGAGTGATATCATCTGGCATTGCTAACAGTGACGAACCTCCACCTGAAACTAGAAAAACTATCAATTCATCGTTACGCTTGTTTTGAACAAATTTCATGACTTCCTTTGCTGCTTTTACACTTGTTTGGTCTGGTTGTGGGTGTCTTGAATTAAAAATTTGAAATTTTTTACCCTTAATCACTGATTTTGAGCCTTTGGGAATGACTATGATTCCACTTTTTATTGGAATTATTGCATTTAGCGCTCTGGTCATAGTATCACCTGCCTTGCCAAAAGCAACAGAATAGATGCTTGAATATTTTGCAAGATTGAAAGATTTACCATTAATTTTGATTTCATTAGGTGTTACAAATTTTGGAATGATGTTTTCTGGATTTGCTGCTTGTAATCCTGCCTCTAAAATTTCTAAACAATCTTTTTTCTTGTCTGTAGTTGCCAAATCATCAAAATTTTGAATTATCATGCTGTCCATAGATAATGCAAGATATAATAATAATCAATGATGCCTTTCATTCATGAATACAGTACGCATTCCAAAGGTTATCAACTTTGGAGAAAATGCACTTGGTGAAACAGAGTATCCGAAAAATGCCCTAATTGTCACAACAGTTCCTCCTGAACTTTCTGACAAATGGATTGCAAGAATGGGAATTAAGGATTACATGTTGTATGACCAAGTAAAACCTGAACCATCAATGGATGACGTCAATGCTGTTATTTCACAATTCAAAGACAAAGACCCATCATGTCTAATTGGACTTGGTGGTGGAAGTTCTATGGATGTAGTAAAATATGCTGCACCTGAGATGAAAAAAGAAAAAATCTTAATTCCGACTACATTTGGAACTGGAGCTGAAATGACCACTTATTGCGTTCTGAAATTTGATGGTAAAAAGAAATTGTTACGTGAAGACAGATTTCTAGCTGATATGGCAGTTGTAGATTCCTATTTCCTAGATGGAACTCCACAACAAGTCATAAACAGTTCTGTCTGTGATGCATGTGCTCAAGCTACTGAAGGCTATGATAGCAAACTCGGTAATGACTTGACAAGAACTCTGTGTAAACAAGCATTTGAGATTCTATATGATGCAATTATGAATGACAAACCAGAAAACTATCCATATGGATCAATGTTATCTGGAATGGGCTTTGGTAATTGCTCTACAACTTTAGGACATGCATTGTCCTATGTGTTCTCAAATGAGGGTATACCACACGGATATTCATTATCCTCCTGTACTACCGTTGCACACAAGCATAACAATTCCATCTTCTATGATCGATTCAAAGAGGCTATGGAAAAACTCGGCTTTGACAAACTAGAACTCAAAGCTGATGTTTCAGAAGCTGCTGACACTGTAATGACTGATAGAGGACATTTGGATCCAAATCCAATTCCGATATCAAAAGATGATGTCATAAAGTGTCTTGAAGACATCAAAGCAGGTAATTTGTAAAAAATTCAATATTTTTTACTTTTTTTCTATTTTCTTGATAAAGTGCGAAATTGGCAGCTTGATTAAACTTTTTATTCTAATAATCTGACGTAAATGTACTTGACAGATAAAAAATTGAAATTTGGTATTCAAAATGGACTCAACGTCGCTAGAGCCGGATATACTGAAGATCAAATTTTAACTGCATGTATGCTTGCTGATAAAACTGGTTATGATTCAATTTTCTATATGGATCACACAAATGTCCCACAATGGAAAAATGCGATTGTTCTGGATCCTTGGGTAATGCTATCTGCCATTGCTGCAGTAACAAACAATGTAGAACTAGGAACATGTGTGACTGACGCAATTAGAAGACATCCATCAAATATTGCACTAGCTGCTATTACTCTTGATAGAGTTTCAAAAGGTCGAGCAATTTTGGGAATTGGAGCAGGCGAAGCACAAAACCTGAAAGAATTCTGTATTCCATTTGAAAAACCCGTCTCAAAATGGGAAGAACAAATTGAAACTATTCACAAATTATACGAATCAACTCCGGATAATACGGTAGATTATGATGGAAAATACTATCAACTCCAAGGTGCATGTTTGCAAGCACCTCCGATTAGAAAACCACGTCCACCTACTTACATGGCATCTGGTGGTAAACGTACACTTGAATTAACTGGAAAGCTCGGCGATGGATGGTTGCCTATTGGTTACACTCCTGAACTCTTTGAGGATCATGCTGCACAAATCAAAGTGTCTATGGATAAAAACAATCGAACTCAAGAAGAGAAAGATAATTTCGAGTATGCCTTAGACATTGATGTCTACTTTTCTGAAGATGCTGAAGAATCGTGGGCCAAAATGAAAGAAGCCGTAAAAGTTAGTCTATTCAAGCCTGAAATTTTAAGAGTTCACGGAATAAAAGAAATTGAAGGATTTGATTTTGTAAAATACTTTACAGAATATTCAATGTCTGACCAGAGTTGGATTGTAAAGATGAGGGAAGCTGCAACAAAATTGCCTGATGGTGTTGCACGTTCATCAACTGCAATTGGCACTCCTGAAGATATCATCCCGACATTTGAAAGATTCATGGAAGCTGGTGTAAATCACTTTGTGATTAGATTCTGGGGAAAGAATTACTTTGGCTCTATTGATAAATTTGCAAGTCATGTGATGCCTGCATTACGTGAAAAAGCCAAACAATAAGACGTTATTTCCTATAACATACAGCAAATCATTTAGTTTACCTTGTTCTAGATATTATGATGGATGAAGACCTTCCTGAGTCAGTAAAAAAATGCCTTGATATTTTAGAAGAAAATGTTGGCATTTTGGCTAATCTTGAATTTGATTTAGATGATGAAAAAGAGGATGAATTGACTCCTGATATGGAATTACATAATCTATATGATATGACTGAAGATGTGGCCGAATCTGCTAAACTAAAACGTGCAGAATCTAATTTCGCAAGGCGGCAAGCTGAAGATTCTTTATGATTTATGTGGTCTTTTCTTTTTTGTAAATGATTTGGATTTTCGCTTGTTTCTTTGTTTTTCTAATCTCTTTCTAGTTCGCTCTGTTGCATTAGTTGAACCTTGAATGATCTTTGTTTTACTTCCGTCCCTTAACATTATCTCTTTTCCTTTGAATCTAAACTCAATGTCTCTACATTTGATATAGTATTTTTTGAGGCAGAAAAATATTCTATTGTTAGTCCCATGCATTTCTTTAACCTCTTTCGATTTTTTTAATTCATTGAGGATGTTTCGTAGTAATCCTTTGTCAATATCTGTAATTCTATGCAGTTCTCTAAACCAGATGAATTTTGATGCAGAACCCCACTCTTCTAGTAGATCTAGTGTTGTTTTGATGGCTTCTTCTCGCTCTTCATCAATTCCACTCATTTCATATGTTGAATTAATCCTAAATTTAGCAATTTACATTAATGAAGAATTTGGATGGACAAAGTCAAATTTTAGAATGTTGTTTCTTTTTGATTATTTTTGTGATGGTGCTCTATGGGCATAGAATTCAAAACAGAATGCAGCGAATTAGAATGTAGAATTTTGGAAATTCAGAAAATGGCCAAAGAATTAGATGAAGAGGATTGAATCTATTTCTTTGATTTTGATTTTCTTTCTTTAATTCTGGATTTGGTCACCTTTACTGATTGTCTCTGATTATTCTCCATCTTATTTGCGATGGAATCAATTTGTTTGATAATTTTTGCTTGTAATTCTGGAGAATCCGTTTTTAGTAATTTTGTTTTTAATTTTTTTAATTGATTTGAATATCCTTGAAAATCGTCTCTTAATTCATTCAGATAGGGATCATCCATGTTGATTTTTCATCTATCTTCTATTTTAGGGGTTTCTATGCTCTAAATTTATAATATTATTTCAATGAATTAATTTAATGCAATTAACTGGAATTCTTCAAATTAAATCATATGAGAAAATAAAAGAATTTTTGAATGATGAACACGTTGGACGAGTAGCAAGTATTGATGAGAATGGATTTCCGCAAATTATTCCTATGAATTTTGTATTTCTTAATGATACAGTTTACATGCATTCGCATGTAAGGGGGGAGAAACTAGATAACATTTCTAGAAACAACAAGGTGGGATTTGAAGTAGATAGGGAACTTGAATTTTTACCATCATATTTTGAAGACCCTCATAATGCATCTTTAGCTGATACATTGTACATCAGTGTTGTAATCAAAGGATTATCTTATTTTGTATCTGATAGGGAAGAAAAAACTCTTGCACTTAATGGATTGATGGAAAAATATCAGCCTGAGGGCCAATATGATCCAATACAGTCTGATATGCGGGTACTAGATGCTGTAAGTGTGATCAAAATAAAACCTCAAACAATTCATGGCAAATACAAAATTGGTCAACATATGAGGCCTGCTGACAGAATGGATTTGGCACAAAAAATCTTGAAGAAAAATACTCCGTCTGGAATTGAGACTTTGAAAATAATGGGCTTTGAAATCACTGAATCTGGTTTAAAGATGGTAGATGAGCCTGTTTGGTGAGTTATTTAGAAATCTGATCTATTGTAGCCATTACGTCTTACATTTGAACTCTGTTCTTTTTAGTCTCGGCTTTTAATTTTTCAAGAAAACTGTTTGTCTTTAACGCTAAATCTATCATTAGTTCTTGCTGTGTTTCTTTGAGTTCTTTTTTAGGATCTTTTTCTACTACCAACACTATTTCATTGTTGAAATTTTTGAATATAACAATGCTCTAAAATTCCCAAATTTGATACTTTGTTGACTCGTTGTTCTTATTTGGTAAACGTTAGCTATAAGTTCAGTTTTTCGGGATTGTATATGTTGGAACAAATATCTCAATTTGAATTAGCGTCTGATTATGAACCTACGGGGGATCAACCCCAAGCTATTGATTCCTTGGTTAAAGGTGTCCAAAAAGGATCTGTTCAAACTTTGCTTGGGGTTACTGGAAGTGGTAAGACCTTTTCTATAGCAAATGTCATTGCAAGAACTGGAAAAAATACACTTGTAATTTCTCATAATAAGACCCTTGCAGCACAATTATACTCTGAATTAAAACAATTTTTCCCAAAAAACAATGTTGGTTATTTTGTATCATACTATGATTACTATCAGCCAGAAAGTTATCTTCCACAAACTGATACCTACATTGAAAAAGATACTCAAATCAATGAAAAAATTGAGAAACTCAGATTGGAAGCCACTGCAATGTTGCTTTCAGGAGAACCTACAATTATTGTATCTACAGTTTCCTGTATCTATTCACTTGGAAATCCTCAAGATTGGGAAGACCTGGCAATCACATTAAACACCGGTGATGAAATTAAACGAAGTGAAATTATTAAAAGATTTGTAGATGCAAGATATGAAAGAAATGACACTGAAGTGGCACCTGGAAATTTTAGAGTAAAAGGGGATACAATAGATATAACACCTGCATATTCAGAAGATTTAGTTAGAATCTCTATGTTTGGAGATGAGGTAGAAAAAATTACTATTTTGGATCATGTTTCATTAAAAGAAAAAAAGAAGGTATCTCAAATGAAAATTTATCCTGCAAAACACTATCTTATTGCAAAAGATGTTCGTAAAAAAGCTGTTAAATCTATTAGAGATGAATTAAAAAAAAGATTACCTGAATTAAATGAATTAGAAAAACAAAGACTTGAGATGAGGACAAAATATGATCTGGAAATGATTGAAGAATTGGGGTATTGTTCTGGGATTGAAAACTATTCAAGACATTTTGATGGACGAAAAGCAGGAGAAAAAGCATTCTGTTTAATGGATTTTTTTGGGAATGATTATCTTTTAGTAATTGACGAATCACATGTAACATTGCCACAACTTCATGGAATGTACAAGGGTGATCACTCAAGAAAAAATGAATTAATTACATATGGATTTAGATTGCCAAGTGCGTTTGATAATCGTCCATTAAAATTTGAAGAATTTGAAGAATACATACAAAATACAATTTTTGTCTCAGCAACTCCTTCTGATTATGAGAAAAAAATCTCATCACACATTGCTGAGCAGCTTGTAAGGCCCACTGGTTTACTTGATCCCAAAATTGAAGTAAGATCGACAAAAGACCAGATGGATGATTTGATTCAAGAAATTAACAAAAGATCTGCTAATTCTGAGCGTGTTTTAGTTACAACTTTGACTAAACGTATGGCTGAAGATTTGGCTGAATATCTATCAAAAAAACAGGTTAGAGTTAGATACATGCATTCTGAAATTGAAGGGTTGCAGAGAACTGAGATAATTAGGCAATTACGATTAGGTGAATTTGATGTTCTTGTGGGGATTAATCTTTTAAGAGAAGGGTTGGACATACCTGAGGTTTCTTTAGTTGCAATTTTGGATGCAGATAAGGAAGGATTTCTACGGAATTTTACTAGTTTGATTCAGACATGTGGTCGTGCTGCAAGAAATGTAAATGGAACTGTCATAATGTATGCTGATAACACAACAAAATCTATGAAAAATACTATAAGTGAAACTAAGCGTCGTAGAGAAAAACAAATACAGTATAACAAAGATCATAATATTATTCCTAAAACTATTATCAAATCTGTTCCAGATCAAGAGGTTGCCTTGGATGATTCAAAACTAAAATCAACTCATGATCTTACTACTGAAATAATAGATTTGGATGCACAAATGAAAAAATATTCAGAAGAATTAGACTTTGAACGTGCAATTGAATGCAGAGATAGAATAAAAAGAATAGAAAGGGAGATTGAATTTAAAATTGGTAGAAAATAAATTAAAAATTCGTGGAGCACGACATCACAATCTAAAGAATTTGGATATTGATATTCCGAAAAATAAACTAGTCGTAATTAGTGGGTTGTCTGGCTCTGGAAAATCTACTTTGGCATTTGATACAATCTATGCTGAAGGTCAGCGACGATATGTTGAGTCTCTTTCAGCATATGCTCGTCAATTTTTAGAGATGATGGATAAACCTGATGTTGATTCAATCGAAGGTTTGTCTCCTGCTATTGCTATACAACAAAAAACTACTAGTAAAAATCCACGTTCAACTGTTGGAACTACTACTGAAATTTATGATTACATGAGGTTGCTGTTTGCACGAATTGGAATTCCATACTGTACTAATTGTGGACGTAAAGTTTCAACACAATCTATTGAAAGAATTTGCGATTCAGTTCTCAAGGATTTTTCTGGAAAAAAAATTCTGATTTTAGCTCCTATCATTCAGAGGAAAAAAGGCACATATGAGAAATTATTTGAACAAATCAAAAAGGATGGTTACTCTAGAATACGCCTAAATGGGGACATATTGAGCCTGGATGATGAGATTCCTCCTCTTGATAGGCAAAAGTGGCACAATATTGAGATCGTAGTTGATAGAATTACTACTGAAAAGTCTGAACGTTCTAGACTTTTTGAGGCAATACAAACTGCAATCAAAGCATCCAAAGGCGATGTAATGATTGCGACAGACAAATCTGAAAGGATTTTTTCACAAAATAATGCGTGCCCTTACTGTGGATTAACTGTGGGTGATCTAGAACCTCGCTCTTTTTCATTTAATTCTCCTTTTGGAATGTGTAAAACATGTAATGGTTTGGGAGTCAAGATGGAGTTTGATGCAGATTTAGTGGTACCAGATAAAACAAAATCTATTCTTGATGGGGCGATTGTTCCATGGAGTGGCCGATTCTCTGCATTTAGACGTCAAGCATTAAGAGCAGTTGGAAAAAAATTTGGCTTTGATTTGATGACTCCATTTGATAAAATTAAACCAAAACACCTTAAAATTATTTTACATGGTACGGATGATTTGATTGATTTTACATACCGTTCAAAATCTGGAGATTCATCTTGGCAATCAACTAATACCTTTGAAGGCGTTTTAGTTAATTTACAACGCACATTTATGGAAACTGATTCTGAATCAAAAAGAGAATGGTTAAAACAATTCATGAGGGACACTCCATGCAACACATGTAATGGCAAAAAACTAAAACCTGAATCACTTGCAGTAAAAATTAATGAAAAGGGAATAATGGATGTGTGTGATATGTCAATTGATCATTGCTATGATTTCTTCTCTTCATTGAAATTAACTGAAAATGAGCAATATATTGCAAGAGATGTTTTAAAAGAAATTAAAGAACGTCTTGAATTTTTAATGAATGTTGGATTGAATTACCTTACATTAAATAGATTAAGTTCAACATTGTCTGGCGGTGAATCTCAAAGAATTAGATTGGCAACTCAGATTGGTTCTAATTTAACTGGAGTTTTGTATGTACTTGATGAACCTACTATTGGATTACATCAGCGAGATAACACACGTCTCATTAAAACGCTAAATAAGCTACGAGATCTGGGAAATACTGTCATAGTTGTAGAGCATGACGAAGAAGTTATACGAAATTCAGACTGGATGATAGATTTAGGTCCCGGAGCTGGGGTGCATGGGGGAAATGTTGTTTTTGAAGGTACAGTAAATCAAATTCTTAAAGATACTAAATCTGTAACGGGTAAATATTTGAAAAATAACTCTTTGATTAATTTAGATGATAAAATTCGCAATCGTTCTGGTTCTTTATTGATAAAACAAGCATCTGAAAATAATCTTAAAGGCATTGATGTTGAAATTCCTTTGGGCCTGTTTGTTTCTGTAACTGGTGTTTCTGGATCTGGAAAATCTACTCTGATTAATGACATTTTGTTAAAAACATTGGAAAATCATTTTTACAAATCCAATATTCGAGCTGGAATGAACAAGGAGATTACTGGTTTGGAAAATATTGATAAGGTAATTGCAATTGATCAATCTCCAATTGGAAGAACACCTCGTTCAAATCCTGCAACTTACATTGGTGCATTTACTCCTATTAGAGAACTTTATGCAAATACTGCATTTTCAAAAGAGCGTGGATATGCTCCCGGTCAATTTTCATTTAATGTAGCTGATGGGAGATGTTTTGCATGTGATGGAGATGGTGTAAAACAAATCGAAATGCAGTTCTTATCTGATGTTTATGTAAAATGTGATGAATGTAAAGGAAAAAGATACAATACTGAAACCTTGTCTGTATTGTATAAGGGTAAAAATATTTCAGATATTTTGGATATGACCGTATTTGAGGCCTTGAATTTCTTTGAAAATATCCCTGCGATTCAACGAAAATTACAAACTGTATATGATGTAGGCTTGGGTTACATTAAACTTGGACAATCCTCTACCACCTTATCTGGAGGTGAAGCTCAAAGAGTGAAACTTGCATCTGAATTATCAAAACGAGGAACTGGAAAAACTCTCTATATCTTAGATGAGCCTACCACTGGCTTGCATTTTGCAGATGTTCAAAAACTATTAGATGTTCTTAATCGTCTAGTCAATTTGGGAAATACAGTGGTAGTGATTGAACATAACATGGATGTTATCAAAAATTCTGATTGGCTAATTGATCTTGGACCTGAGGGTGGAGATGAGGGTGGTAAGGTGGTAGCCATTGGTACTCCTAAAGATCTTGCAAATGCACCTGGAAGTTATACTGGAAAGTATTTGAAAAAATTATTAAAAAAATGACTTTTGATATTTCTAAAATTTCTCTTCCTACTGATCCTGGAATCTATTTGATGAAAGACTTTGATGGCAAAATTATCTATATTGGCAAAGCAAAAAATTTGAAAAATAGGGTAAGATCATATTTTAACAAAAATCAAAATTATAAAACACAAAAACTTGTTGAAAATATCTCTGTTATTGAATTTGTATTAACTGATAATGAAAGTGAAGCATTTCTTTTAGAATCAAACATGATCAAAAAATATCGGCCTAGATTTAACATTGAATTAAAAGATCAACAAAGGTATACATATCTTAGAATATCTGATGAAAAATTCCCTCGACTGTTAGTTTCAAGAAGAACTAGGGATGGCAAATTTCTTGGTAAGGGGAAAACTTTTGGTCCTTTTACACAAGGTAGTTCAAAACTACTCACCATTGGTACGTTGAGAAAAGCATTCCAAATCAGAATTTGTAAAACTCTTCCAAAAAAAGTCTGCTTAGAATACCATCTGGGAAATTGTGAAGGTCCTTGTGAGTTTAAAGATGCTGAGGAAAGATATCCTAAACATGTTGCAGCACTACAAGATGTTTTGAAAGGAAAAGACCATACTAAAGTTTTCACAAAAAAATTGGAAGAAGAGATGCAACAGGCTGCGGAATTGCAGCAGTTTGAGCGTGCAAAAGACATTCGTGATACTTTGATTAGACTTGGCAGTCTTCAAACTAAACAAAAAATGGAATATGTGGAAAATTCTGATGAGGAGTATTTTGGAATAGGTATTCAAGAACAGTCTGCAACTGTGATGAATTTTAGAATGATTAATGGTGTGATTAGAGACAGCGACAAGTTCTTTTTTGATTTGGTGGGGGATAATTCTTTTTCAAATTTTTTGTATCAGTATTATTCTACGCATAAAATTCCAAAATTCATTATAGTTAGTGAGATTCCTGAAAATCAAAAATTATTGGAATCATTACTCTCCAAACAATCTGGATTCAATGTTCAAATTTTACTCCCTACAAAAGGGAAGAAAAAAGAAATCATTAATTTGATCTTAAAAAATATTGAATTGATTCATTCAAAAGGAGGTGATCCTGGTTTAGTTGAATTAAAAGAAATTCTTAGTCTACCCGTTATTCCCAATATCATTGAATGCTTTGATATTTCAAACCATGGTGAAGATTTTGCAGTAGGATCTATGTCTAGATTCATCGGTGGCATTCCAAACAAATCTGGATATAGAAAATTTAAAATTAAAACTGTTTCTGGGAGGGATGATTTTTCAATGATTGAAGAAATTATCAAGAGACGGTACTATCGATTACTAGAAGAAAATTCTGAACTTCCTGACTTGATTGTAATTGATGGTGGGAAAGGACAACTTAGTTCGGCAATGAAGGCTTTGGAATCACTCGGTTTGAATTTACCTTGTATATCTTTGGCTAAAGAAAATGAAGAAGTCTATCTGCCAAAAAATAAAAATCCTATCGTTATTCCAAAATACAAATCATCTCTGAAAATTTTACAATATGCTCGAGATGAAACACACAGATTTGGTGTGGCATATAATAGAACTATTAGGAAAAATCAAATAAAATAATAAAAAAGGAAAAATTTTGGTTAGTTCACTGTAACACTACCGACCATCCATGGGTGAACCATACAGAAGTAATCGTAACTGCCTGCGTCATTAAATGTAAATGCATAGGATGCATTTGCCATGACTAGACTGCTATCAAATACGCCAGATGGGCCATCTGATGGACTGCCACCAGTTACTGTATGTGCTGCTGTGTCGACATTAATCCATTCTACTGTATCTCCAGCATTGATTGTGATATCTGCTGGTGAGAAACATGAATTGTTTTCTTCACATCCTGGAACTGAAGTGCCCTTTGGAATATCAACACTATGTGTCGTTGGTCCTACTGATTCGTCATGAGTTTCCTTCATGGCGACTTCTTCTTCTAGTTCAACAGTTTGTCCTGCTGTTGCAGTTGCACTTACAGAATAACTGACTGTAAATTGGTTTGTGTTCATTGTGTGAACAGCTAAAGCATTACCTTCGAATTCCCATGAGCCCATTGCATTCTTTGGATCAACAAATGTTAATGCAAAGATAGTTTCACCGTCCGGTGTCCAAGTCTTTGCTGGTTTTTCGTCAGCGCTGATTGGTCCTCTCAGTGTAACTAGTTGAATATTTTCAGAAGCAGAGTATGAAAGAATTCCTGAATAAACATCACTTGATGGTGCTAATAACACTGCAAGTTGATGTCCTTCATGACCCATACCTGGATCTTGTATTGACATAGTTGTTCCTGTCACTACATTATCAGACATTGGTTTTTCAGTATAGTCTACTTTGTAATCAACTGTGAATGGTTTGGTATTCATTGTATGTACTGCTAAGGCATTACCGGCAAATTCCCATTTGCCTTTCGTATTCTTTGGATCAACAAATGTTAATGCAAACTTTGTTTTTCCATCAGGAGTCCAAATTGCTTGTCCTTTGTCTTCACCATCTGCTAATGGACCATGTAATGTAACAAGTTGAATTTTTTCAGATGCATCGTACTTGAGTGTACCTGAATATACATTGCTACTTGGTGCCAACAGTATTGCTAGTTGGTGTGATTCATGACCCATTCCTGGATCAACATCTGATGTTATTCGCTCATAACCTGATTTGAGTGGTTTTACTGGTTCAGCTTTATCAGTTGTAACTGATGGTGCTGAAACTACTGGAGCTTTAACAACTGGACCGGCATCTTGGGTTGCACCCATAGTGGCTGCAATTCCTAAGAATATCGCTGTGATTGCAATTGCTATTGCAATTCCAGCATTGTCTATACTTGTCATAATTGATCCAAAATTCAGGTTGTTGTAAATAAAGCTAATCTTTAAAATAAAAATAATAAAAAAGGAAAAATTTTGGTTAGTTCACTGTAACACTACCGACCATCCATGGGTGAACCATACAGAAGTAATCGTAACTGCCTGCGTCATTAAATGTAAATGCATAGGATGCATTTGCCATGACTAGACTGCTATCAAATACGCCAGATGGGCCATCTGATGGACTGCCACCAGTTACTGTATGTGCTGCTGTGTCGACATTAATCCATTCTACTGTATCTCCAGCATTGATTGTGATATCTGCTGGTGAGAAACATGAATTGTTTTCTTCACATCCTGGAACTGAAGTGCCCTTTGGAATATCAACACTATGTGTCGTTGGTCCTGTAGCTGCCATTGCATCTGCTGCTTTTTTAGCTGCCATTGCATCTGCTGCTTTTTTAGCTGCCATTGCATCTGCTGCTTTTTTAGCTGCCATTGCATCTGCTGCTTTTTTAGCTGCCATTGCATCTGCTTTTTCAGACATGGAATCACTTTGTGATTCAATAGTTTTTGAAACTACTGGAGCTTTAACAACTGGACCGGCATCTTGGGTTGCACCCATAGTGGCTGCAATTCCTAAGAATATTGCTGTGATTGCAATTGCTATTGCAATTCCAGCATTGTCTATGCTTGTCATAATTGATCCAAGACTTTCAGCATACTAAATAAATCTAATCTTTGTAAATGATCAATTTCGAAAGTTTGTCTTATTGGAATTCATTATTATTGAAATATTTTCAACATTATTGATTATCTCTTGAAATTTTCATAGGATTGCTCTATTTGAAGATAAAGTGTTGTTAATCAAGTTAGACAAATCTTTCTTTTATGAATCCAATGTTTAGTATAATTACAAACTGCAAATGAGATCTCACCAAGTAACTATCCGTTTTTGGTCTTAATCTCTTTTGCATAGAGTATCTTATTTGCTAAATTATCTTTTTGTTGAATCAATTCAAATTCTATCTTTAATTTTCTTTGCATAGTTAATTGTTTAATGAATTTAATACGGTTTTGAATGAACTCATCTCCAATTTTAAAATCAGTAGTTAATTGATCAAACATTATTTTTTCATCTAATTTTATTTTAACAAAGTCTTTATCTTTTATTTTAAAAACTCCTATTCCCCAAAATAATCCTACATGTAATGCAACATATTTTGATTGTAAATTTAGGATTTTATTTTTGTAAATGTCTGCATGTTCTCTACTTTGTTTCATAGTTGAATTATTTGTTTGAATTATCCATGAAATTTTCTGCATATTTCCATCTGAATAAAAAATATGGTTCAATTGTCAACCAAAAAGGGGTCTTTTGTTAATATATTTTGAATCCCCCACTTATGATCAAAGATTGAAAGGTGTACATATGCTTGAATCTCACGCCTTCTTCTCAAAAATGGTGGATGAATTAGTTGAATTTTCTGAATATGATCCGGAACTAGCAGATGGAATCAAGTGGCTTGATGATCAGGCTCAAAAAAAAGGTATAACATTTTACGATATGGTTTTTGAAGTTTTGTACAAACATGATGTAAATTCCAAAGCTAAAGATTGGCTGAGTACAAGAAATTAGATTATTTTCTCAAATCAAGTGTTTTGTATTCGCATCCTTCTGGACCGCAATATTTTCCTACGTAGACTGCTTTAGGTCGGTATAATGCTGTTTTTGGTGCAGCTTCTGCAAATTTTTCTTCAATGATGTGTGCTGCCCACCCTACAACTCTTGCAATTGCAAAGATTGGCGTATTGAGGTCTAATGGAATCTTTAACATGTAATAAAGCGATGCACTGTACAGATCTACATTTGGATAAATTTCTTTATTTTTCCGTGATTTCATTTCTGCCATGGTTACAGTTTCAACTTTTTCTGTTATGTCAAACCATGATTCTTTAGTTTTCTCAGCAAGTTTTCTTGATAATTCTTTTAGTACTTGCGCTCTAGGATCATATGTTTTATACACTGCATGTCCCATACCCATAATTTTTTCACCTGCACTCATTTGTTTCTTAATCCATTCTTCTGTTTTTCCTACTTCCCCGATATCTAACAGCATTTTCATTACTTCAGTATTGGCTCCTCCGTGTAATTCACCACTCAATGCTCCAATTGCTGCACTTGCAGCAGAATACATGTGTGCTCTCGTAGATGCAACTTGTCTTGCAGTAAAAGTTGATGCATTAAATGTGTGATCTGCATGAAGAATTAAACAAACGTCAAAGATTTTTTCAACTTCTGGATCTGGTTTTTCACCTGACATCATATATAGAAAATTAGCAGCATGACTCAGTGATGAATCAGGATTTACTGGTTCTAATCCATTTCTAATTCTTTGCCAACTGGCAATGATTGTGGGAACTTTTGCAATGAGGTTTATAGCTTTATCATAACTTGCTTCTTTACTTGCAAATTCTTCATCATAATATCCTGCTAATGCAGATACAAAAGCTTGAAGCATATCCATTGGATCTGCATCCTTTCTCCAATTTGCCATGTTCTTCTGCATTTGTTTGGGGATGTATCTTGCGTCAATGAGTTTTGCATTGAATTCATCTAATTGTTGCTTAGTGGGTAAATTGTCATAAAGTAATAGATATGCAGTTTCTTCAAATGTTGAATTTTTTGTAAGATCTAATATGTCAAATCCACGATAAATGAGCTTGCCTCTCTCCCCGTCTATGTTTGAAATTTTAGTATCTGCAACTTCAATTCCACGTAGACCTATATTTTTTGTCTCCATATTGAGCCTACTGGAAATCTTTTATTATATTTTCGCCATAATAACGTCTATGAAGTTTAGTAGTTAGTCTAATATGGCAACTTTTGGTCATAAATGACAATTTTTAATCAAAACTTAATGACTCCTAAAGAGCGAGAACATTTGAAAAAATTAGATGACTTGGTCCTAAATGCTTCATCTGAAGAACTTAAAAAAATTCAGGAAATAGATAATCAAACACAATTGGAAGGACTATCTCTATATGATGTATATCTTGATTCAAGTTCATTGATTAATCAAAGTATCAAAAAACCATTTAGAAAATCTTAATTTTGCATTCTTCATTTAAATGAGGGTTTGTAATTTTCGAATCTATATTGGTGTCCTCTAAAACCAAAAAAACAGCAGCTAAAAAAGTAACCAAAAAAACAGCAGCTAAAAAAGTAACCAAAAAAACAGCAGCTAAAAAAGTAACCAAAAAAACAGCAGC